>JALRFZ010000163.1 GCA_023253615.1 Verrucomicrobiales bacterium
CAATTTTTGTCGTGTAATGTGACGATAAAACCATGGGGTCAAATTGCCGAATGAGATCCGTCCTTGATCGTCGGTGTATGCACTTCTCGTCTCCGGCTTGCCCACCGCCGATTCCGGTTCGATCAAAAGACGCCAGGAATGGAGAGTGCCGGCGTTTGGCGTGATCACCCGCAGCCTCCAAGTGCCGGCAACCGGCAGTCCGGCGAGTTCCGACAGTGGCTCGGTCGGGCCATAGGTATCTTTTGTGAAATTGCTCGTGGTAATGTAGCGCGGAGGTGCCGCGCGATCATCGAAGATGATTCGCTGAAGGCCACGGGCTTCGCTGTTGATATCGATGAGTTCCACCACCTTGCCGCCCGGATGGATCAAGAACATGCGTGCCTGCATGTGGGTGCTGTTCACTTCCAGCCGGACGGATTTCACGGGCATGTCGCTTTCCACCGCAAGGGGGAAATCACGCACCACGTTGCTGGTGAAAGCTCCACCGGTGGCCGCGAAAGCCGGATCCTCCGCCACCAACCGCACGGGGACTCCCGCCCGCACGCTGCCATCGGCCGCGGTGACGATCCCCGAGAGTGAAGCGACCGGAAAAGCCTGGACATTCAGGCGGGATACATGGCGCGAAAGTGGACGCCAGGTGAGCGGTGCGGCAGAGGCGAATTCATACCCGTTCCTCTCAAAAACCAGGTCGAGATCATTCGAATACACTTCGAGTTGGAAATCACCGGACACGCCCGTCATGGTCTCGTGGAGGGGGGTTCGGGATTCCGCATCCACGGCGGTCACCCTCACCCCTGCCAAAGGTCCTTGCTCTGTATTGACCGTTCCGGAAAGCTGGAAGGTTCGTCTTACATCGATGGGATAGGTTTCCGTGACTCCAGACGCCACGGGCAGCATGGCGCGCGGGTAGCGCCATTTTCCAGGTTGGTAAAACAGCCATTCCTTCGGAGGAGTTCCTCCGGCAGTGGGCATGAAAAGATAATTGCCCGACGGCAAGTCCGCGAACCGCGCCATCCCCTGCGCGTTGGTCCACGCAGTGTGTCGATCGCTGACGAGATGCCGCTGCGCCTGGATTTCCAGAGTCCACGTGCGTCGGAATGACTCACCCTGTGATGTCGCGGTCGGGTAGGGCAGGCGGAGCTTCAACTGCCAGATACCTCCCGGAAGTCCGTGAAACGGCCCGACCGCATCCATTCGTCGGGTAGTGGTGAGCACTTCTCCCGAATCATTGGTGAAACTGCGGTACTGCATCTGAATCGGGCCCAGTTCGATTTTTTGACCGTCCGGAGCATACAGTTCATAAATCAGATCCTCTCTGCCTGAATATTCACCGGAAATCAATTCGGCACTGCCGCCGTCATGGCGCAAAGTGATGCCAGTGATCCGGTCGAACTCGTTGCTTTGGATCGTGACCGGCTCGAGGTAGGTCTCGCTTTCATGAACCAACCATATCGATGAGTTTTCTCCTTTTACGCCGGACTGCAGAACGACGTTGCTCGTCTCCGTGACGCGTGCCGCCATCATCTGCAGTCCGGGAATCGGCGCCCCGGCTTCACTCACTGCGAGAGTGATTTCGGATCCGATGGCCTGCAAGACGGGCGTTGGAGCCGTGATGCCTGGTTCGTCGCCTCCTGGTATCTGGAATTCAAGTGGATCCGCCGACCAGTCGAGGGCGGAATCGATCCCGCTTATTTGATATGAACCGGGATAGACCCGTGAGGTCATGGCGTTCCATCCGGGCATCCTTGCCATGCCGCTGCTATCCGTCACCACCTGACGGTCATAACCAAAAGGACCCGTGACCCTGATCCGCGAATTCGGGGCGGGGCCTCCGGAAGAGTTGCGAACCTCGATCAAGGGTGGCTCCTGGAAAGGAGGAATTGTCAGATCCCTGCGGCCGGCCACAGAATCCACGCCCACCGGTATGGCATAAACAGCTCCGTCCGCCGGGCCCCATTTCCCATTGATTTTCAGGTTTCTGGAGCCGAATTCGAGCCCATTCATCACATAATCTCCCGAATCATCCGTGGTGGATTGCGCAAGAGGGAAGTCGCTCCCCACGGCCGTAAGCATGAGGGGAAGTTCCGGGATCCCTGGAAGGCCTGGCTCATCCACCGCATTCCGCCCTTGGATGGTCACTTTCCCGAAAATGCCCAGATTGCCGGTCATTGGCAGCACGGCATCCGTGATAACGGGACTGCGTGACAAATCATACGTGGACGTATGGCCTCGGAATGGAAAGTATATCGGCTGGAAGGAATCGTAATACGGTTGGATGCGATAAGAACCCGGAGCCAAGCCGCTGAAGGTGAACTTCCCCTGGGAATCCGTTGTCGCGGTGCGCTCGGTGGACATCGCGCGTTTCGATTCGACAATCACCAGGTCGGCGCTCTCGATGGGCACGTAAGGTCGATGCCCAAGGTCGGATCCGGTGACGCCCACCCGAATTTGCCAGTCGCCGATCACGTTGATGCCGTGTTCACTGGCGAATTGCTGGAAGCCTCCGCCCAGCCAGAGATCGACCTCATGATCTCCGGCCGAGAGTGTCTGGATGCGCCCGGATCCAAAGGCCGGCATGTCGAAAAGCTGACGCCCCCCCCAAGTGTAGGACTGCAATGGCAAACTCACGTGAAAGACCATGCTTCTTCCCTGCAATTCCGCTGGAATCTCCCCCAGCCGGATCTTGAGCTTGAAGGTGTCGATGAAGGGAAAGGCATCCGGCACGAAGAAATGGAGGGCGCAACCGTAGTTGCGGTTGATGGTCCAGGGTTTCTGTTTGAAGGGGACGAAGTTCGCACCATCGAACAGGGTCGCCTCGAAAGCCGGAAAGCCATGCTCTTCCTGTGGCACGGCGAAAACCATCTGCCCTGCGGCCGGATCGCCATTTGGAAGGGTGGCCGTGCCGGAGATGGACCGATTGAAAGGCATCAGGCGCAGTTCGCTCTTGTTCTCATCAAGTGTGCTGCGGCCCAGCGCTGCAACGGTATGCGCACTGGCCGAGAGCGAGCGCAGGCCACCCGGGAATGGCACCTCGACGTCATCGACCATGGTCCATGTGCCCTCGGCATTGCGGAAAAAATAGTGCATCTTTTGGGTGCCGCCGGATGTCCCGGAAATCAAGATGCCCTCACCCGCGGCAGCCACCTGCGCACCCCAGTCCGTAACGCCAGCGGGTGCGGGTATTTCCTCCACCTCGAGCGTGGTCGCTTTTCGAATCACCCTCACCATGCCGGCCTGCGGGGTGGCCAGGAGCAGGAAGTCATTGCCCGCCACAAGCCGGCCCGCGTTCAAACCAGGGAAATCGATTTGGGGTCCATCCCACACCGGTCCCGTATCGTCGAGGGAAACGGTTCTCAAGTGCATCCCATCCGGTGTCTGCAACGAGCGTTTCAGGACGAAGGCATGGTTGCCCACGATTCCGATGTCGATGATTCCGGGAGTCCAGTCGGCGAGGATGTCCCACCGAGTCGGCAACATCATCCATTGGTTTCCCTGTTTGACAAAGTAGTGCAGCTTGGTTGGCGCGGCGGGGCCCGATCCCACGACCACCGTCGGGTCTTCGGCCAACACTTCAAACTGAGTGCCCGAGCTGGCGATGGCATAACGTTCGCCCACGGCGACCAATTTTCCCAACTGTGGGTGGGCTTCGTGATCATAGTCACTACCTTGCTCGATGCCTCTGACGGCCAAGGGAGGGAAGAAACCGAAGGAACCCGGCATATCATAAAGATAGACCGCGCCATAGACGTGTTTTCTCGCTCTGACCTGACCGAAATACAGATTGTACCACAATTCCATCCCGGTGCCGGGCGCGCCCACGGCAATCCCTCCCCCTCCTATCGAGATGCTCTCGCCGAAGCGCGCGCCCTCATAGACGCGACTGGGGTTCTTCGCGGAATATGCCTGCGTAGCCTGCTCCCAATCATTCAGCGTATCGAGCAGGGTCCAGCGGCCATCAAGCAATTGGTAGGCATACACCACCCCCACGTCATCAACCCTTGGCGCTGGCAGAACTCCAGCCATGATCAGGTAGTTGTTCAGCAGCTTCCCATATCCTCTTATATTTTGCCCCATGCTGACTTTCCCTTCATAAGGAAGGGCTCCAATCGCGAGGGTATCGCCCAGCGCACGGTCATGAATCAGTCTTTCTCCGAAAAGCTCCAGATCATACCCCGGCACGCCCACCAGCACCAGACCGTCGTGGACCCGCACGATGTTCGCCTCGCCGTCGATCACGAGGCGGGCGGAATCCCGCTCGCCGAAGATCCCCCCCTCGCCGAGCGGCCGGAACAACGGATCGATGGCGACCGGGTAGGTGGCACCCATGTCATCGACGTGGATTTCGAACCCTCCCGCAGCCGCGCCAGACCGGAAATGCGCTGGCAACACCTTGCCCATGGCGTCAGTGACGTGCAGGGCTTCGTAGAGCCATTCGGAGCCGCCTTCGTCAGAGATAAAGGCAACGGCACCTTCCTCCACACGGGCGATCCTCGCGTTGCCGCTGGTGGCCAGCTCGAGGATGAGCGGTTCGCCGGACGCGCCACCCCGGCGATGATGCACGACGTAAGTGTGTTTGAAGCCCTCCGCGCCGCTGCGGATTTCACGGCTGACATTTTCCCGGACGAAATAAAGCCGCTCAGGATCCGCCTCGACCGACCGGAGGGCACCCGGCTCTTCGGATTCACCGTCGCCGCGCCGGTATCCGGAAACGCAGAAGCTGAGGCGGAACCCCTCTCTGGTAAATAGGCTGGCGGCCTCATCGGCGGTCACCGCCAAGTCGTGGCCGGGATGATAAGCCCGCCAGAGAGGGCCGGCATGCCGCTCGACAAGCCCGGAAATGTCAATAAAGGGGGCGGGATATGGCAGGATTTGGGAAAACGCGGAGCTGCAAGCAAAGGCGAAGACCACACTGGTCGCGGAAAGCAAGCCCCGCAAATTCCCGCGGATTTCCTTTTTCATCCCTCGGCTCCCTTTCCCTTCAAGGAGCGGGGGGGTGCAAGGAGATTGAAACTTCCGAAGACCTTTCATCAAAAAATTGTAGCGGACGACCGCGGTTCCGCAAGGCGCTTCCGATCGTTGAGGATCCTCCTTTTCGTAACATGGACCTCCATTCGCCTCCTACGAAGCACTCAACCGGTTTATTTTTAACGAATTCACGGAGACGGGAAAATTCACGGGCCCGGTTCATTTTTTTCGTCTTTTTCGAAGCGCGCCGCCTGTCGCTGCTGCGGATCTCGGTCGGGATCCTCGAAAAGTGGCCCCGGTAACGGATGTCGGCCATGATGACTTTCACCGTTGCCTTCACCGCTCGAAGACGGGATTCAACTCTCGGGAATCCAGCTCCGGGCCCTCGAGGAGTCGACCTCGATGGAGAGGGCCGTGAAGCGGATCACCAACCGCCATCACGTCCGCGCGCCACTCAACGCGGCGATGATCTTCGCGACCCTGACCGTGCGAGTTCACCGCTTGATCGCCTCGACTTTGCCCGAACCATTTCGACTGGGCTTGGAAAAACCACGACCTGGCTGGGCCGGTCGCAGACTTTCCCGCGATACTTCGTTGATCCGCCCGAACACGATAAGAGGCATCTCCTACACGACCGACGGAGCAGCAATACGCCCAGGAACTGATTGTCCGTGCGTTCCGAATCACGTGAAGCGAATGGGCAGATCGCTAGACAGCAGACGGAGGGAGGGATGTCGCGACAGGACCCCACTCCGCAGGGTCCGTAGCGAGCTGCCCGACATGCGATGAGCCCCCGGAATCGACGGACTCCTCTTCTGACAAGGATCCCCGGAAGTGCAGATAACGGTGATCCCCTCTGCGGTGGCCGCCGCTCAGAACGGTCTTTACGGTCTCAAGAAGGATGAAGAAATCGAGGAAGAGCCCCATGTGCTTCATATAATACAGGTCGTATTCCAGTTTGCGGGCGGCGTCTTCCACCGAGCCTCCATAAGGAAACTTCACCTGTGCCCATCCGGTGATTCCCGGTTGGATGAGGAGCCGCTCACGATAAAAGGGCACCTGACGCGAAAGCTCGTCCACCATCGCCACCTGCTCCGGCCGCGGGCCGACAAATGACATCTCGCCACGAAGGACGTTGAGCAATTGGGGGATCTCATCGATGCGGAAGGCGCGCAGAAAGCGTCCCGCCCAAAAGATCCGATCCTGTTCGTCGGTCGCCCAGCGGGCTTCCCGGTTCGGAGCGGATTCGTGCATCGTCCTCAGTTTCAGCAGGGTGAAAGGGCGGCCGAAACGACCTGCCCGTTGTTGGCGGAAGATCAGTGGCCCGGGAGAGGAAAGTCGGACGAGAAGCGCTCCAAACCCGAAAAAGGGTGCGAGGAGAAGGAGAAAAAGAGAAGCCAGAAAAAGGTCCGATAGGCGCTTGACCTTCCGGATATAGAAGAGCTGCGACTGTTGGGACGCCCGGAAAAGCCACGAGTCCGTCACCAGCTCGAGCGGCACCGCCTGGTAGGAATCCTCGCAGAGGTCCGACAAGGAAAAAATTTCCGTTCCCTCATATCGCAGGGACCGGAGTGCTTCCGCAATCGACGGAGTCGCGAAGTGACGATCCCGGACGAGAACGGCGTCGGGAGCGCCCGCACCAAAGGCCGCTCTCCCGATCGCTTCGATGGAAGCAAGGACGGGAATCGAAGAGACCGGCTCGTAACCAGAGGCGGTAACGAGGGCAAGTGGCCTTGATTCCTGGTCCCAGATCGCGAAGAGCTTCGAGGCAACCGCCTCATCCTCTCTTGAGGCCACCAAGCATGAAACCGCGGCATGGCCGTTCCGAAGTTGGCGCGACGCAAAGAGATGCCGCAGGGTCAGCATGGGAACCAACAGGCAAAGGGAGACGAAAAGAACGCCCCTGCCGACCCGGGCATCGAAAACCAGTGAACCGGTGATGAGAACGGAAAGCAGCAGACCAAGGAGTCCGATCAAGAGCCATCGGGCTTCTTTCAACCAGTCCTTCGAGCCGGGCGTCGGGGAATACAGCCCCCCAACGTAAAGAACCGCCGGCAAAACCAAAGAGGAAAGCGCCACCCCCGGCGCATAGACGACGAGCTTCCCGATGGCCCCCTCTTCAAAACGGAGGAAGCTGCCCAGCGCGAACGAGAGCCAGACGAGAAGGAAATCGGCAAGGAAAAAACCAACTCCAAGCCGAAGGTGGCGGGAAGAACGGAGGCTGGAAAAACCCATGGTAAGAGCGGTTGCGAACCGTCGGGGATTTGTTCGGGCTTGCTCTCAAAAACCAAAAACCTTCTCGGGAATCACGACAATGTCGCCGTCGCCGATGGGAGGGTCGGCCGCGGTGCCCTTCTCCACGCCGGCAAGGTCGAGAGGGATTTTGGTCCGCCTTCCTTCGGAATCTTTACGCAGGAGGTGGGCGCGGCCCGTATCGGCGAAGTTGGCGAATCCCCCGGTGGAGAGAATCGCTTCGTAGACGCCGAGCTGGCCCGTCTTCGGGAGAGACAGCCGATGTTGGCCCGGACGGTTGACGCGCCCGTTCAAATAGATGTTGATCTGGGGAGATGCCGCGGGAGCGGGAGCGGGAGAGAGCGCGACCGAATCCACCGGGGCCCTCCCGATCCGGTCAAGAAGAACGGTGGCCTTTTTGAGATGCCTCGATTCCAGCTCCGTCTGGAGCCGGTTCCCGGCGCTGGCGAGGGAAAGACCCGCCACCTGGACGCGCCCCACGGAACGAATGATGACGTCTCCCTGCTCCCGCACCGGGTAGGTGCCATTGAAAGAATCGTCCTCCTCCACGAAGAGCTCCAGGGTGTCACCCGGCTTGATGGGGCCTCCCACGGACGGGCGCGGAGCGGCGTAGTGGGGCGCGGGTGGCGTTTCCGCAACGGGAATCAGGGGTGGCGGATACGAACCAGGAGGAACCGACCGGGCAGCTCCGGAAGCTGGCTCATAGGACTTGCAACCCGGCAGTCCCGCAAGGATGGAAAGAGCAAGGAGAAGGACGAAAGGGCGCATCGGAACGTTTCGAGGAAAGGAAAAAGGAAGCGGAGGCATGGGAGAGCCGGGTCCAGCGGGCAAGCTTGCGATCAGGATTATCGAATCGTCGACCAGACCGCTTCGGCGTTGTTGTTGATGAACTCCTTTTCGACCGGTTTTTCGCGAACGGTGACGAGAAGGTGGTCGTAGGCACGAAGCGCCGGGACGCCGAGGCCCCCCCCCTCGGCCGAGCGGGCCTCCGGGGCACCCGAGTGTGCGAGCAGCCGGAGATCCCCGTCATGTTTCGGAGAGACCCCCACCCCTTCCAGGTAGACCGCACGCGGAATGCCGCCGGATCGTTCGCCCGGATCAAACGACCATTCCATGCGCAGCTTCGAAGGGTCCCCGGAATCAAGAAGAAGCTCCCGGCGCTCCTGATCGCGCCATACCCGGATCCGCCCGGAGGCAAATCCACGCCCGCCTTCCCCCGAAGGAGAATCCCGATCAATCGGAGAGACCTCCAGCACGACGACGAGATCACCGGCGGCGACCTCCCCATAGGTTTTGAAACGGAGCAGCAACCTCGTCAACTCTCCCACCCCTACTTCAAGGCCGGGAGGAAGAAACTCACGCTGGAACTGCTCGGCAGGAGCCGAATTGTCAAAGGTGCCATCGTAATCAAGATCCGAGTCGAGATCAATCTTGCTCAGCTTGCGGGGTGGCTCCGTTCCCCCTTCCGGGACCACGAAACGAACGTCGTGGAGACCGGGGTCATCGAGCTCGGTCTTTCCGATAAAATCAGGAACCCGATCCGAGCCGGCCGTCTCCGGCGCGGAGGCGGTGGTGAGCGGGGTTCGCTCCGGCCCTGGCGTGGCCTCGACCGACCGCAGGGCCGCCTCCGATACCGCCGCGTCCCCGTTCTCCTGCCCATGGGCCGGGAATAAGACCGCATGGCAAAGAACGAGTAAAGCGGGCGCGGGAACTCTTGGAAGCAATTTCATGGGAGGAACAAGGAACTGGGTGGAGAAAATTGAAACCGCCCCGGGGGCGGGAGGTTCAGAAGCTGCGGCGGTAGCCGGCCATATAGAGGTCCTCGAAATAGAGGTCGGTATCGTCGTGCTGGTAGTAAAAATAGACGGTGGATCGATCGGTCACCCGGGTCTCGAGCCGGGCATCGAAAAGACCGCGCTCATAATCACGGAGGCCGTCTTGAGTCGATGAATTTTCGATGCGATACCCGAAATCCAGGGATGTGCGCCGGTTCACCTCGATGTAGGCCCGGGCACCATACATCTCGGTCCGGTAAAGGCCGTCACCCGCGAAACGACCGCTGAGATAATCATCCTCCGACCACTGCGCGTAGCCCTCGAGCAGGATCCGTTCCGAAACCCGGCGGGAAAGGGAGTACCGCGCGTAGCGGGAAACGGCGGAATCGCTGGTAAAATCACTCCTCACGTAATCCTCCCCGAAGCGGACCTCCTGCCAGGTCCGGTCGTTGATCCGGTGACGCAAACCGACATCCCAGAGTTGGCTCTGATAGTCGGCCTCCTCACCTCCGGACCAGAGGTATCCGATCCGCGCGTCGGCGAATACGTTCGGGGAAAGGCGTCCACTGCCGCCGACGTAGGCCGTGTGGTAGACGGAGTCGAATTGGTCGTAGGAATAGGCGTCGTAGGAAAAGTAGGGGGAGAAGGGAACCTCGCCGGGAAGGGATTCGTAGAGAAATCCGAATCGATCGCTGGACTCCCGGCCTTCGTCGAGATCGCGATCATCGCCGACATACCAATAATCGCTGTGTTCGGCGATGAGGCGGACGCGCCAGTCGGGCTGGACCTGCTTGCCTGCCTCGACCCCGATCGTGGTGTAGAGATACGGGGCGTAGAAGAGATCCTCGTTGCCCCTTCCCGTGATTCCGAAGCTGTAATTCCCGGCGCGCTCGTAGGCGGTCCGACCGTTTCCAACGGCCGCATCGAAGGATCCGGTTCCGAACTCCGCGTAGGCCCGGAAGTCCCAGCCCCCGATTTCCGTCTCGTATCCGATCCGCGCGAACGGCCCCACGCCCAGACCGAGACCGGACCGGAAACCGACACGATTGCTCCCGGGTAGATAGATGATTTCGCCATCGGCGAGGAGATAAAGGGAGGGACCGATGCGGGTGGCCATCCGCAGATGCAGGGACACGAAACTCAGCCAGCCATCCTCCTCGTCAGGTGCGAAAAACTGTGGCCCGTGATAGTCGGAATAGAGGAGACCGGTCTCCAGGGACACCGCCTCGAAATAGACCGGCCCGGCCTTGAAATCGGCCTGGTAGGGATCGAAGGAACGGTCGAAAAGGTCGAAACCACCGTCAAAATCCCACTGTCCCCGTTCCGGCGGATCCCCGAGCGCGGCAAGCCCCTCGTATCGATAGGCGTAAGGTCCGGCCGGGTCGTAGCTCGACCCATCACGGGAGGGAGCGGCACCGGAAGGTACCGAAGGGGGAGGAAAGTAGGAGATCCCGTCGAGGGGGCGGGAATAATCGGGCGCGTCCGCGTCCCGCCGGGATCCGGGGTGCCCTCCGGTGGTCGCCAGACCGGGAGGGTTGGACCAGGAATCGGGGAATCGTTCGCCACTCTCCGACACAAAGGTCTCAACCCTCGAATCCATTTCCGTCCTGACGAGGGTGTCGTGGTAATCCCGGAAAGGGTCCGACCCGGTGGCGATCGCGGGGTCGGGGCCCTCCGGGAACGAATCCGGACTCACCGCGAACGCCGCCTCACTCCCGGTCAACCTCGCGAGAGCGGCATCGGCGGCACGTCCGATGGTCGGAGCGGCTTCAATTACCGCCGCTTCATAAGGATTGTTCATGTGCTCGGGATCCGCTTCACGACCACTGATCGACAGGACCGGCGACAGGACCGCACTCCCGGAGGGATCCGCAATCAGCGGTGTTCCAAGCGCCAAGGTAGAAATGGCGGCAAGGAAGCCAAAACGGATGTGGCACAGAACCATGAAGGAAAAAACAGGAAGCGACCCGGGCTCGCCGGGCCCCGGAAAACCCGGCAAAGGGAGGAAAGATCGTCCAAAGGTCACGTTTCGCAACGGAGGTTTTCGTTGTTAACAAAAAGTCACCAGGGCTTACGCATGAGTGAAAATGGCAATTACAACTTGTACAATCGATTGTGACTGGCATAGGGAGGGATGCCCAACCCTTCCGACAGCCCCGACGATCCTTCCGCCTCCCCTCTTCTGCTCCATGCTCTCCGACAACGACGCCTTCACCGGCATGGAGGCCTTCGGCAAGACCCGGGTGCGGTGGCTGCGCAGCTTCCTGCCCCTCCCCAACGGTCCGCCCAGCCACGATGTTTTCCGCAACGTCTTCATCGCGCTCCGGCCCCGGGCCCTGCTCGACATCCTCGCCGACTGGTGCGGCGACCTGGCCGGACGCCAGATCAAGATCGACGGCAAAGCCCTTCGCGGCACCGCCGCGGCCAGCGCCCGGCAGGAGATGGTGCAAGAGTTGGAAGTGGGCCGGCCTGCGAAGCGTCGTGCGCCTGATCCGCACGACCTGTCGCGGAGCCAAGCGCGAGGAACTCTCCGTGGAGACCCACTACTACCTGAGCAGCCTTCCCGCCGACGCTCCGAGGCTGGCCAAGCACATCCGGGAGCACCGGGCGGTGGAGAGCTTCCACCACGTGCCGGACCTGACCTCCGGCGGGGATCACCGCCAGGTGCGCGAGCATACCGCCGCCCACAATCCCCGCATCCTGCGCGAAATGAGCGCTCAGACCCTGCGCAATCATCCACCGAAGTCCTCCATCCGCTCCAAGAGAAAGCGGGCCGCGCTCGATCCCGCCTTCCGCTCCGAACTCCTCGCCTCTCTTTCCCATCATTTTCGTGCGTAAGCCCTGAAAAAGTAACACCCCTCTCGAATTCGCATGACAAGCGCCCGGAAAACAGCTTCTATTCCCGCGGTCCGGCTCTTGTTCGGGGCAGAGCTTTTCCGTAAGCGGGGGCGTGGAGGGCACCCTTCCTATCTCGTCACACTCCGATCGGTGGGAGCTCTTCCGTTGACCCTCAACGAGCCGCCCCATCGTCTTCCAGGTTCCTGACCTTCCCCAATCGTTTGACGCAAAGGCCCGGGGAGATGAATCGAGCATTGTCCCAAACGTTTCCGCCCCCCGAAAAAAACCGATGAAAGCCTTTACGATCCTGGAATCATTGCTCGTCCTTGCGGCACTCCTGATTCTCTCTTTCCTCCTCGTGGGTATCTATCGCAAGGAATTTCCTCCCGCCCCGCCCTCCGCCCCGGAAGCGCCGGCTTCCGGTAACGCCACGCCACGAAGTTCCGAAGCCACCCCGAACCCCGAAATCGCCCGGTAGGCCCCGGCAGGGATCAACCCTCTTCGAATCCTCCCGGGCTCGCCCGCCTTGAGTTTCGCAGATCCCCCCGGTTGCCCGCGAAATGGAACTGAAGCACTCACCGCCCAAGAGCGCTTCCGGCACTTTGGACGCGCTCCTCGCCCGGCTCGGCTCGGCACTCGCGGATGACCACTCGCGGTTCCTTCTCAGGCGAGCCGTCCGTCGCTTTCTCACCATCGCCTCCGGCGTTCTTTCCTACGGCCTTGCGTTTCTCCTCATCCTGCTCTGGCTCCTCTTCCAACACGTCGGGGAACGCAATCTGACCCTGGCATTCGCCCTTTACCTGCCAAGGTCGATTTTTCTCCTTCCCGCGTTGTTGGTCCTCTTCCCGGCACTCCTTTTTCATCGTCGCTCCGCAATCGCGCTCGTTCTCGCCATCGGCGTTTTCCTCGCAGGGGCGATGGATTTCCGACCACCCGCCCCGGGAACCCGGCCCGCTCCGGTTCCCGGTCGCTCCCTCACATTGATGACCTACAATCGCGGAGAGCACGGAAACCACAGTTTGCGCCCTTTCAAAAACGAGGTTTCTCCCGACGTGATTCTCCTGCAGGAAGCTCCCAATCGGGCTTCGGGTTACCTGGTGGCCGAAGGGTATGAGGAGTTCCCCCATGCGCAAGACTGTGGTGAATTCACCATCTTGAGCCGTCATCCCGTCACAAGCGCGGATCTGGTTGAGCTTGAGCCTGGCGCGCCACCGATCGCCGCGCGCTTCACGATCACTTTCGCCGGCCGGGACGTCGCGATTTACTCCGTCCACACCGTCTCGCCCCGTGACACCCTTCTGTATTACCGGCGCGGTGCCTTTCTTTACGGGATCCTCGGCTTGCCCGGATCGCCCTGGGAGGAAAAACGACGGGCCAACCAGGCGTATTGGGATCAACGGGTGAACCAAGCCCGTGCTCTCGCCGATCTCATTTCCTCGGATCCGCTGCCAACGCTCGTCGGCGGTGATTTCAACGCCCCGGCCGGTGGCTACATCCATGATCTCTTTCTGAATCACCTCCAGGACGCACATCGAACCTCCGGACATGGGTTCGGATACACATTTCCCGGAAAAACGCGCAATCCCCTGAG
>JALRFZ010000169.1 GCA_023253615.1 Verrucomicrobiales bacterium
GACGAGGGCGCCAACCTGTGACAGCGTGACGGAGCCCAGGTTGCTCGTGTCGCCGAAGAACGACACGTTGCCGCCGGTCACGTCGGTGCCCGTGCCGTTGATCGTCAGGTCGTAATCGCCGCCTGACAGCGTGGTGTTCGAGAAGGTGATCGCTCCGGTGCCGCGGGTGATCGTGAGGTCGTCGGTGAGCGTGGTCGTGGTCGAGTTGAGCGAGACGACGCCGTTGGCCGTCGCCCCGCCGCCGGAAGCCTCGTTGGTATTGAACACGACCGTGTCGGTGGGAGCGCCGTTGCCGATCGTGATCGAGGTGGCGGTCACGACGATGCCGTCGTTACCGGTCGTGGAGACGCTCTCGTTGATCGTGACACCCGTCCCCGACGCCGTGAGGCTCAGAAGGCGGTTGTCGAGGAAGCCCGCGATCGGGGCGCCCAGTTCGCCCACGAACAGGACGCTGCCGTCGCCGGCGGTCGTCGTCAGCGAGTAGGGCGTCGTGGAGATCGAGTGGACGCTGCTGTTGAACACGATCTCGCCAGCCGTCACGCCGGTGTCCACGAGCGTGTTGCGGGTGATCACGGCGTTGTCCTGGACGGTGATGTTGCCGCCCGAGCCCTGCACCACGCCGCTGCCGCCGATCGCGATCAGGTCGCCGTCGAGCGTGATCAGCGCCCCGGAGTCGCTGTCGAACTCGATGTTGCCGGCGTTGCCGGAGTTGAACCCGCTGCCGCCGGTGCCGCCGGTCGTGGTGACCGCGCCGATCCGGTGGTGCAGAGTGCGCTGGTGGCGAGGCTCGATGCGGCGACGGCGCGGCATGGGGTCACCTGGCACCAGATGCGCCACCGCCACCTCGGCGACGGGCATTGGGTGGACTTCCACCTCGTCTTCGCCGATGAGACGACAGTGCGCGATGCCCATGCCATCGCCAGCGAGATCGAACGCGAGATCCGCGAGGAAGTGGGGCCCTCAACGATCGTCACGACCCATCTCGAACCGGCCGAGGATCACGAGCGCATCCACGGTCACGCTCCGGGGGAAATGCCGCGCCTTGAGACGGACGCGGGGCATCATCCGGATTGAGAGGGGGACTTAGCGACGATCCAAGCCGAATCGTGGATGGCGCTTTTCGTGTTTTACCACGGTGATCCGGATCGTGGTTCCTGCGACCACACGGAAATAGATCACGTAAGGAAATCGCTTCATCGACGATCGTTGGACGTCGTGGATGACAAACATCCAACGCTCCGGCATGGCTGCGATGGCGATCACCTGCCTTTCGAACTCTTCGAGAAAAGCGACGCCGAGGCCCAAGGAACGTTCTTCATAATAGTCGATGATCTCACGCAACTCGTTCTCGAGCTCCGGGTGATACTCGATTCTCATCGCCTGAGGCGCTTCATCAGTTCTTCGTGGCTGATGGGTATGACGAGGCCGGTCTCCATTTCGCGGTCGCGTTCGACGGCCAAGGCGGCTGCGGCGTGGTCATCGAGATCCACGGCAAGGTCATAGGGATCCTCAAGGCTTTCCCACAGTGAAGAGGCCAGGAGCGCCCGCTGCTCGGGCGGCAGTTTCAAGGCCTCTGGAGCGATCTGGTCGAAGCTCATGGGGAGAGCTTACGCGATTTCATCGGAGTTTGAAGCCAAAAGTCGGGGAGAGATCAATACTCCCGATCCAGCAGGTAATCCGCGATCTCATGAAGCCGTTCGCCCTTTTTCGCGAAGGGCTTGAGAGCATCGTGCGCCTTCTTCGTGAGTCGGGCGGCTTCCTTGCGGCTCTTTTCGAGGCCGAAGAGGGCGGGGTAGGTCGACTTCGCGGCGGCGATGTCTTTGCCGGCGCTTTTGCCGAGCTTTTCGCTGGTCTGGGTGACGTCGAGGATGTCGTCGATGACCTGGAAGGCGAGTCCGAGGGCTTGGCCGTAGTCGGTCAGCGCCGCGAGCTTGGCGGGCGTGGCGTTGGCGGTCATGCCGCCGAGACGGATCGAGGCGGTGAGCAGGGCCGCGGTTTTGCTCTCGTGCAGGTAGCGGAGCTGGGCCGGGGTGAGGAGGACGTCGCTACCCTCGCCCTCGAGGTCGAGGACCTGGCCGCCGATCAAATGCCGGCTACCGGAGGCGACGGCGAGTTCGGTGACGTAGGCTCCGACGCCGTAGCGCGGTGAAGCCGGCGTTTGCGCGAGAATCTCGAAGGCGATCGTCAGAAGCGCATCGCCGGTGAGCACGGCGATGCCTTCGCCGTATTTCACGTGACAGGTCGGCATGCCGCGACGGAGATCGTCGTCGTCCATGCAGGGCAGGTCGTCGTGGACGAGGGTGTAGGTGTGGAGGCACTCGACCGCTGCCGCGGGAGGCAGGGCCTTTTCCACCGAGCCGCCGCAGGCTTCGGCCGCGGCGAGGCAGAGGATGGGACGCAGCCGTTTGCCGCCCGCGAAGAGGCTGTAGCGCATCGCCTCGTGGATCGTGGCCGGACGTGTTTTCGCTTTGGGCAAAAATCGGTCGAGAGCCTCATCGACGAGGCGGCAACGGTCGTTGAGGTAGGTGGCGTCCATCGAGGCAGGCTGGGAATCAGAGCAGTTCGGCGATCTGCACCGCGTTCAAGGCCGCTCCCTTGCGCACCTGGTCGCCCACGACCCAGAAGGTGAGGGCGTTCTCGAGGACGAGGTCCTCGCGGATCCGTCCCACGAGGCAGTCGTCCCCATCCGTCGAATCGAGCGGGGTCGGGAAAACGGGGATGTCGGCGTAGGGATCGTCGATGACGTGGACTCCCGGAGCCGCTGCGATGGCGGCGCGGGCGGCTTCGACCGTGGGCTTGTCATTGAAAATGGCGGTGACCGAGACGGAGTGCGAGCGATAGACCGGTACGCGCACGCAGGTGACCGAGGCTTTCAGATCAGGAGCATGGAGGATCTTGCGACCCTCGTAGTGCATCTTCATCTCCTCCTTCGTGTAGCCGTTGTCGGTGAAGACATCGACCTGGGGGATGACGTTGAAAGCGATCTGGCGCGAGTAGACCTTGCGCTCGGGAAGAGGTTCACCTTTCGCGATGGCCTGGACCTGTCCCTCGAGTTCGTAAATGCCCTGGGCTCCGCTGCCGGAGACGGCCTGGTAGCTGGACGCGATCACGCTCTTCACTCCCCCGAAGGCGTGATGCATCGGGTTCAGCGCCATCAGGGTGATGATGGTGGTGCAGTTCGGGTTCGAAATGATGCCCTGGTGGGTCTTGACGTCTTCCGGATTGATCTCGGGGACCACCAGGGGGACGTTTTCATCCATCCGGAAGGCCGAAGAATTGTCCACGACGACAACTCCGGCGGCGACCGCGTGGGACGCGAAAGCCTTGGAAATGCTGCCTCCGGCGCTGAAGAGGGCCACGTCGACGCCCTTGAAGGAATCGGGGGTCAACTCCTTCACCGTCACCTCTTTGCCCCGGAAGGGGATCGTTTTTCCGGCCGAGCGGGCGGAAGCGAGGAGGGTGAGTTCGCTGACGGGGAAGTCGCGCTGCTCGAGGCACTTGAGGATTTCAATCCCCACGGCCCCGGTCGCGCCCGCCACGGCGAGGTGTTTTGGCTGTCGACTCATGGGTTGCTTTTTTTTCGAAGTCGGCGAGTCTACGGTCTCTTAAACCGAATGCAACCGTTTGGCGTTCCGGCCCACAGGGTTTGAGCGGTCTTTCGCGCCCATTTGGATCTAACCTAATCCCAATACCACCTCAATATGAAGAACATCATCCTTCTCGCGATCGTTGCCCTTGGCGCTCTTTCCATGACCGCCTGCAAAACCACCAAGAGCTGCTGCGGCACCTGTGCTCCGGCCGCTTGCTCCAAGTGAGTGATCCCGGTTGAGGGAAGGCGGGCGTGAGTCCGCCGGCCTGAGCCGCAACTCTTCAAAAACGGCTGCTTCCTTCACGGGAGCAGCCGTTTTTTTGCGCCCGATCACGCCGCTGGCGGGATGATCGAGCCCATGCGATCGCCCATGCGGGCGTAGAGCTCGTTCCCGGCCGCGGATTGTTCGCGGAGGTCATCGGCCGGCTGGAAAGTGCCGGAGGGAAAAAGCGTCATCACCATCGACCCGCCGAAACGGAAGTATCCCTTCTCTGCTCCTTTCAAGACCGGGCCGGGCGCGGCGGTATCGACGATGCCTCCGACATTCGTCGCGCCGATCTCGAGGAAAAGATAACGTCCTATCACCGGATGCCGCACCCCGGTGACGCGGCGTTTGTTTTCCTGGAGGTAGCGGAGCGAGCGCGCCAGGGCGATCGGGTTCACGGAATAGAGCATGCCGTTGATCAGGCGTGCTTCGCCGCATTCCCCCTCCAGCGGAAAGTGGAAGCGATGGTAGTCTGTCGGGCAAAGCCGCGAGATCACCGCGCTGCCGCCCTCGAATTCCCGCGCGAAGTCCGCGTCCCCGAGGAGCGCCGCCAGATCAAAGCGGCGGCCTTTCGCGAAGATCGCTGATTCGCTGGAAAGATCGGGCACGAGGAGGTGGCGTCCGTCGGCGGGGAACAAGACCGTGTCAGGTCCGGGAGCCAAGGGTCTTGCCTCGGGGCGGAGGCGGCGGAAAAAAAACTCGTTAAAAGTGCGGTAGCTTTCGACCGGCTCGAGAAATTCTCCGGGATCGACGCTGAAACGTGCGAGGAAGGGCGCGATTTCCTTCGCCGATGCGCGGGAGTCGGCCCATCGGCCGTAGAGGTGTGAAAACCAAGGGCGTTTGATGATGCCCTCGAGACAGAGCCTTCCGAGGTTGGTCCCGTAGGCCCATCGGAGCGGTTTTTCGCCGTAGATCGCCTCGGATCGGAGGCGCCCCTCGTATCGGTCGTAGAAAAGGATCTCTTGCGTGTTCTTCACGGCTGAGAGATAGACCGTCGCGGGGTGGGGGGCAAAACCCAAATCCCGTATTTTTCGCCCTGTTCCGCACCATGATCGCCCTGCTCTCCAACGACGATGGCATCGATGCCGCCGGACTCGCCGCCCTCCGCCGGGTCGCCGAGGCCCATTTCGACGAAGTCTGGATCGTGGCCCCCGCGTCGCAGATGTCGCAGATCGGTCACCGCGTGACCACCGACACGCCCTTGCGCTACGAGCAGCGCGGCGAGCGTGCCTTTGCCGTCGACGGGACTCCGGCCGACTGCATCCGCGTCGCCCTCGCCCATCTCCTGCCCGCGCGTCCCGATTGGGTGCTCTCCGGGATCAACCACGGGGGCAATCTCGGGCGGCACGATTTCGCGATTTCCGGCACCGTGGCCGCCGCGCGCGAGGCCGCCTTCCAGGGTATCCCGGGCGTGACGCTCTCCCATTACCTGCGCCGGGGTCTCACCGTGGATTGGGATCGGGCCGCCGGGCGGGTCGCCGCGATGATTGCCGGGCTGCTCGCCGAGCCTCCCGGAGCAGGCCATTTCTGGAACGTGAATCTGCCGCATCCCGCCCCCGGCGAGCCCGAGCCGCGGGTCGTGCGCTGCGAGCAGGAGCGTCATTCCCTGCACGTGCTCTATCGCGAGGACGAGCCCGGGTGGCTGCACTACGCCGGCGATTATCACGAGCGCACCCGGGTGCCTGGGAGCGATGTCGATGTCTGTTTCCGGGGGGATATCGCCGTCACCCTCGCCTCGATCTGAGGGGAAAAGGGGGTGGATGCCCGATTGATCCCCGCCGATTTTCTGCGATATTCCGGGGATCCCGTAATGATTGAAATGTCCCAGACGTCCTCCGCCTCCCTCCGTCGTCTCGTCGTTGCCATCGCCATCGGCGCGATCTTTCCGGGGCTCGTCACGGCCCAGGATGCCGAGGCTCCCGCCGCGCCCGAGCGCATCGATCTGACCAATTTCCCCGGCGAACTCGTCGACAAGGTCGTCGTGCCCATCCCCGCCGAGATCTTCGCCGTGCTCGACAAACTCGACGAGCCCGATTGGAACAGTGGCATCCAGCTCCCCGATGCCAACGACCGGGGTGGCGAGCGCTCCCTCCTCGCCCTCACCTTCGGCAGCCTTGTGGCCGAGGGTTTCATCGCCGTGCAGGCCAAGAACGCCGGTGAAATCGAAAAAATCGGCAAACGCGTCCTCGATCTCTCCGAGTCGCTCGGTCTCGCCTCGTCGGTCCGTCCCCACAGCCTCGCCATCATCGAGGCCTCGAAAAACCGCGACTGGGGCAAGGTGCGCGACGAGCTGGATGCCACCCAGCAGACCGTGCGCGTCACCATGGAGAAGCTGCGCGACGACGAGCTCTCCGGTCTCGTCAGTCTCGGCGGCTGGGTCCGCGGCACCTACGTCGTCACCAGTTTCATCAGCGGATCCTACAGTGAAGACAAGGCCGAGTTGCTCAACCAGCCCGGTCTCATCGCCCACTTCCGCGAGATGATCTCCTCGATGCGCGGCCCCTCCGCAAGCGCTCCCGCGATCCGTGCCATCGCCACCGGCCTCGCCCGTCTCGAGGCCATCATCGCCGGATCCGGGAATCTCTCCGAAGAGGACGTGAACCAGCTCCGCGACATCAGCCGCACCATGCTCGAGGAGTTTTATTTCTCCAAGACCGCCCCGTAACCGAACCGCCTTTTTCCCGACCATCCGGATGAATCCCCGCCCCCGCACCGCCGCGATCGCCTGCGCCGTCCTCCTCGCTCTCGGAGGGGCCGCCTACGCCTTCGTCAACGAAGCGATCTCCATGGCCCTCGAAGCCGCCGTGCCCTACGTGGAGCAGGGTTTCGAGGTGCGGGAGGACAATTGGTCCGGCGAGGTCGAGCCGGGCAAGCCCCTCCTCATCCGCCACCAGCTTTTCCGCGGAAACGAATATTGGTTCTGGGCCGGCACGAGCTGGCCCGGGGCGACGATCAAGGTCGATATCTTCGACAACGAGGGGAATTCCGTCGGCCTCGAGTCTTTCGCCAAAAACTCCTTCGCCGGCGTGCGCGCCCTGCCGCAGAAGACCGCCACCTACTTTATCCGCGTCGTCGCCAGTTATGAGAAGACCGGCAAAGGCATGACCAAGGCCGAGCGCGGAGCGAACGAGCCCGTAGATGGTGTCGGCGAGTTCACCGGCGTGCTCGACTGGGGGCTCGTCTACGGCTACCGCTGAGGATCCGCGCATGGCCGAGAAAACGATCGAGTTCGAGACCCCGCACTTCCTGCATGGGCTCTTCGCCGACGATGTCACCCTGTTGCGCGAGCTCGAATCGCGGCTCGGGGTGACCGTCACGACCCGCGACGCGTGGATCCGCTTCGAGGGTGAGGAGGCCCGCGTCGAGGCCGGAGCCGCCGTGCTCGCCGATCTCGAGGAGGCTCGCCGGAAAGGCGGCATCATCACCGCCCACTCCTTCCGCTACGCCATCGGGGCGGCCGCCGAGGCCCTCGCCGCGCCGGGCGACGGCACCGGTCTGAAGGTGTCCGAGCTGTTCCGGGTGCGCTTGTTGGGGAACGGCTCCAAGCCCGCCGTGACTCCTCGCACGAAAAACCAGCTCGACTACATCGAGGCGCTCGACCGGCACGACGTCGTCTTCGGCATCGGACCCGCCGGTACCGGCAAGACCTATCTCGCGATGGCCTACGCCCTCGACCTGCTGAAGGCGCGCCAGATCGACCGCATCGTCCTCACCCGTCCCGCCGTCGAGGCCGGCGAGGCCCTCGGTTTCCTGCCCGGTGCCCTCGAGGAAAAGGTACTGCCCTACCTGCGTCCCCTCTACGACGCGATGAACGACATGCTCGACGGAGCCGAGGCGATCCGCTTCGCCGAAAAGAATCTCATCGAGATCGCCCCGCTCGCCTACATGCGGGGCCGCACCCTGAGCCGGGCCTGCGTCATCCTCGACGAGGCGCAGAACGCGAGTCGCGAGCAGATGTTCATGTTCCTCACCCGCATCGGCGAGCATTCCAAATGCATCGTCACGGGCGATCCTTCCCAGATCGACCTCCGCCCCAAAAGCCGCAGCGGACTCCTCGAAGCCACCGAACTGCTCGAAGGCATCGAGGGAGTCGCCTTCGTCCGTTTTGAAGCCAAGGATGTCGTGAGACATCCCGTCGTCGCCCGCATCATCGAGGCGTATGACCGGGGGCGGGCGGAGAAGGAGGGGTGAGGCGGAATCCGTCTGGGCGGCCTGGCCTCCGTACCTCGCAGAGCGAAGGAGGGCGAGGCCCCCTGGGAGCGCCGGCATCCCTGCCGGCGGCATTTCGCAGTCCCCTACGGAGTCCCCTCCCTACGGGGACACCTACGGGGACAGCACCTACGGGGACACCTACTACGGGGACAGGTCAGTCCCCTCTGCTCTGCGGGGACAGGTCACGGTCTTCGGTCACGGTCTTCGGTCACGGTCTTCAAAGGACACCTACGGGGACAGGTCAGTCCCCTCTGCTCTGCGGGGACAGGTCACGGTCTTCGGTCACGGTCTTCAAAGGTCTCCAGCCAGTCCCCTACGGGGACAGGT
>JALRFZ010000192.1 GCA_023253615.1 Verrucomicrobiales bacterium
TCCTTCCAGTTGCGGCGGATCGACAGGATTTTGCGCGTATTCTCGTCAATCGACACGATATACGGCAGCGGAATCCCGTCTTCGTTCTCAAATCCCTTCAGATCGAGGTCAGCATAGACCTCATAGATCTGATAGTCGTTCGCCCCACTTGCCCCCGGCTGCAGCCCCTCGACGCCCGTCGGAAGCGTCGCCGCTTCCGCTACCGCTGACGCGTCGCTTTTTGTTGCGGGGTCTCGTCTACCTCTACCGCCAGCTCGTGAAGGACATGGTACGGATGAGCTAGGCCGAAACACGGATTTTCATTGCCGTCGGCATTGTGGCCCGGATAGGATCGGCCAGTGAAAAGGAAACAGGCGTTCATCCTGGCTGCGTTTGCCTTGCTGCTGATCGGCGCGGTCGTCGCCGGGATACTTCTTCTACCTCAAGAAGAACGATGGGTCAGCCGGAAGGGCGTGCCGAGGAGCTTTGGAAACACCGAGTTTTTCACCCGTTCGGAAACCTTGCTGCCCTCGGGTTTGAAAACCCTCGCAGTCTCCGCGGTAAGACGTGAGCCAGTCGATCGGAAACTCTCCTTCATCTGGGAGGAACCTGCGGCGAACTGGAAACGCGCCGAAGTTTTGGGCCGGATTCCTCCCCGCTACACCGACGATGAAAATCAGGTCGTGACTCTGCCGGGAGGAGGACGCCTCCGCCTCGCGTGGGCCACCATGGGATACGATCCCGATTTGGGCGACTTTCCCACGAAGGAGCCTTTCACGCGAACAAAGGTGACGGTGCGGGGCGACACCTGGGAGCCGCTCGACGACGAAGCCTTTCGTCGCTATCAATTGGAGGACTTGAAACGGGAGACCGCGAGCAAGAGCTTCCTTCCCACCTGGGGCATCGGAGCGTTCTCTCTGAAACTCGACTTCCTCCCCGAGGGGCTCCCCGATTTCCGGACCATCGGCTCCATCGAGCTGATGAACCTCGACACGATGACTCCCATCGACCACCTCTCCGGTGGCAGCTTCAACGACTCCATGCCGGGGATGTTTCACTCGATGCCCGCCGCCGAAGTCTTTTATCCCGCAAGCATCGCCGCCGGATTCGACATCGCTTATGGTCCCTGCGAAGAAGCGCGTATCCCCCTTCGTCCGGGAAGCCGGGGCAAGGTGATCGACCTCGAAATCGAGATCATCGCGATCGAGCGGTTTGCGTGGGCGAGCGCCTCGAGCAGCAAACGGATCCGGAAGTCGGGCAACCGTGAGACGCGATCCCTCGAGTTTGATCTCGATCCGGAACGCAAACCGCAGACCCAGATTGTGTTTTCGATGTCCGCACCGGAACTCGGCCGCTTCTGCGACGTCGTTCTGGTCCATCACGACGGCAAGGAAGAGACGATCGAACTTGGCAACACCTACACGGTCTCGTACCTCTCGACTCAAACGCCTCCCGAAGAACTCGAAGCGATGGTTCTCCGCTACCGCCCGAATCAGGCACGGGTCGTTTTCGAATTGCCGACCTTGCTCGGAGTGCCTGGGCGCAATGAGGAGATCGAAAATCTTTTTGATATCACCCTGCCGCACTTTGCGGCAACGAACGCGTGGGACCTGAAACGCACGGTCGGTGATCAAGCAGGTGTGCAATTCAACCTGTCCGAAGCCGTCTTTCCCGACGACCATTTCCCCCGCCACTACGAGAACGTGACCCTCCGCGCTTTGCTCGAAGAATACCTCGCCCACCATCCCGACGGCAGCCGTGTCCGGCTCGATCCCGCGACCCACCGGCTCATGGTGCCCGAGCGTTTCAGTTGGAAGAGGAAGTGGATGGAGTTCCGAAAGTGGATGGGGGTTTGAACGGCTTGACTCCGGAGACGTCCGACCGGCAGCTTTCCGTTTTCCACCTGCCTTTTTTCCGCAATCAACCAAGGTCAAATTGCCTGGCGAACGCGAGTAAAGAACTCCTCCCGAATGCCCGCAAAGACCCTCACAGAGCCCCAACGAAGTCTTCAAGCGACACACCGGCCTGTTCCAGAAGGCCCCGCAAGGTTCCCGGTTTGATCGGCTTGTGCATGGGGACGACGACGGTCCGTTCCTCTTTGCGCATCACATGGTGAGAACCCGTTTGGCGAAGGCTCTCGAAGCCGAGCCGACGCAGCGCCTTGACGGCTTCGCCGCCATGGATGTCCCGGGGCGTCTTCACGGGCGGGAGCTTCAGGCGACCAACAAGACCGGATCTTCCGCAAAGTGGACTTTGACTCTCGCCGGCACTTCCGCTGGATCGAAGTATCCGCTCACGGCATCGGTGATCATTTCCTGCAATTCCCCGAGAGTGTCTCCCTGGGTCGTGATCCCGCCGCTCCGGGGATCATCCCAACGGGCGATAAAGCCCCCGGTCTCGGGACAGGTCTCCACGGTGAAGGTGATTTCCGCTTCCATGGCCAAGGGTAGCGCCCGGAGACGACATTCGCAAGGGTGACGATGGTTCGTCCCCTCGACGCCCATCGGAAGCGTCGCCGCTTCCGCCTCCGCCGGCGCGTCCACCGCCGCGCCCTGGCAAAACTTCCCCTCCGTCCGATTCTTTCCCGTTTACCACCCGGCCGCTTTCATCCACAATCCCGCATCGCTGCGATGAACTTTTCCCTGCAACATCCCGTGCCCCCCGTCGACCAGGTCGGGGTCGAGGCGCGGGCGGCGTTTTTCACGAAACGTTCCCTGAAGAACGACGCGAAACGCGCCGGACTGCGGCTCGCGGTGTCGATGATGGACCTCACCACGCTGGAAGGCGCGGACACGAAGGGCAAGGTCTCGCAGCTCTGCCGCAAGGCTCGCCAACCCATGCCGGCCCGCTACGGCTGCCCGCCCTGCGGCGCGGTCTGCGTCTACCCGAATCTCGTCGCCCACGCGGTGAAGGAGCTGGAAGGCAGCGGCATCCCCGTGGCCTCGGTGGCAACAGGGTTTCCCAGCGGACAATACCCTCTCGAGTTGCGGCTCGCCGACACGCGCCACGCCGTCGGCGAAGGAGCGTCGGAGATCGACATGGTCGTCAGCCGCGGCGCTTTCCTCGAAGGGGATTTTGTCAGGGTCTTCGACGAGATCGCGGCCGTGAAGGAAGCCTGCGGTGAGGCGCATCTGAAGGTGATTTTCGAAACGGGCGAACTCCAGACCTACGACCACGTCCGCTTCGTCAGCCAACTCGCGATCGAGGCGGGGGCGGACTTCATCAAGACCTCCACCGGAAAGGTCGCCCCGGCCGCGACCCTCGCGGTGACGCTCGTGATGGTGGAGACGGTGCGCGATTATTTTCTCGCCACGGGCAGACGCATCGGCGTGAAACCCGCCGGCGGCATCCGCACGGCGAAGGAGGCCCTGCAATATCTCGTGATGGTGAAGGAAACGGCGGGCGATGACTGGCTCACGCCGGACTTGTTCCGCTTCGGGGCGAGCTCGCTGCTGCTCGACGTGGAGATGCAGATCGCGCGGATGGAGGAAGGCCGTTATCAGAATGCGGAGTATTTTGCGAAGGGATGAGGGGTTATAGAGGCATTGAAGGGATTTTGACCACGGATGGACACGGATTTACACGGATGGCCCGCAAGAAGGCAGTCAACGGTGGCTGGTTTGGATCCGTGCTCATCCTTGTCCATCCGTGGTCAAAACCTCTTTCCGAATTCGCGTTTCATTCCTCTCCATTCGCGTTGGATGAATGCCCGGATCCGCTTCGCGAACGCGAATGGAACGCGAATGGAACGCGAATGACCGCGAATGACCGCGAATGTTCTGGAATGAAATGAAAGGCAAAAAAACGACCCCCGACCTCACCTTCGCCGCGGCGCTCGACTACGCGCCGTCGCCGGAGACCTTTCCGGTGACGCTCAAGAAGCGCTACGAGCTTTTCATCGACGGGAAGTTCGTCGCACCGAAGACGGGCAAGTATTTCGCCTCGGTCAATCCCGCGACGGGCAAACGGCACACCCTCATCGCCGAAGCGGGGAAGGCCGACCTTGATGCGGCGGTGAAAAGCGCGCGCCGCGCCTTCGAGAAAACGTGGGGACCGATGGCTCCGTCGGAACGCGGCAAATACCTCTTCCGCATTGCGCGGCTCCTCCAGGAAAAGGCGCGCGAACTGGCCGTGCTCGAGACGATGGACGGGGGCAAGCCGATCCGCGAGAGCCGCGATTTCGACCTGCCCCTGGTTGCGGCACATTTCTTCCATCACGCCGGCTGGGCCGACAAGCTCGACTACGCCTTCCCCGGCCGGAAACCCGCCCCGATCGGGGTCACGGCCCAGGTGATCCCGTGGAATTTTCCCCTCCTCATGGCCGCGTGGAAAATCGCCCCGGCGCTGGCCTGCGGGAACACGGTGGTGTTGAAGCCGGCCGAGACGACCTCCGTGACGGCGCTGCATCTCGCGGAGATTTTCCAGGAAGCGGGACTGCCTCCGGGTGCGGTCAACATCATCACGGGAGCAGGTGAAACGGGCACCGCCCTTGTCGCGCATCCGGGAATCGACAAGGTCGCTTTCACCGGCTCGACCGAAGTGGGCAAACGCATCGCCGCCGCCGTCGCGGGCACGAAGAAGCGGCTCACGCTGGAGCTCGGTGGCAAGGCCGCCAATCTCGTCTTCGCCGACGCGCCGCTCGACGAGGCGGTCGAGGGCGTCATCAACGGCATCTACTTCAACCAGGGCCACGTCTGCTGCGCGGGGAGCCGTCTCCTCGTGCAGGAGGCTATCCACGATGAATTCATCGCGCGCCTCGGCCGCCGCCTTCGCACTCTGCGCGTCGGTGATCCGCTCGACAAAAACACCGACGTCGGCGCGATCAACTCGAAGGAGCAACTCGGTCGCATCACCTCCCTGATCGGATCCGGGATCGAGGAGGGTGCCGAGCTGCACGAATCGTCCTGCGCGCTGCCGGGCGAGGGCTACTGGTGCCGCCCCTGCTTTTTCACCGGCGTCACCCCCGCGCACCGCATCGCGCGCGAGGAGATCTTTGGTCCCGTCCTCAGCGTGATGACCTTCCGCACGCCATCAGAGGCCGTGCAGAAAGCGAACGACACCTGTTACGGGCTCAGCGCCGGGATCTGGACCGACAAGGGCAGCCGCATCTTCAAGATCGCCTCACAGCTGAAGGCCGGGGTGATCTGGGCGAACACCTACAACCAGTTCGATCCCGCGAGCCCCTTCGGCGGCTACAAGGAGAGCGGCTTCGGACGCGAGGGAGGCCGCCAGGGACTGGCGGCGTATGTGAAACCCGGTTGAGGCGGGGGCTCACAGATTCTCCGTAAAGATGTGGAGATTCGCGACCGTGCGGAGTTTCTCCATCAGCTCTTTCACCGTTTCGGTGGTGCGCTGGGCTTCGAGGTGGGCGATGATTTCCCCGCGGAGGGTCTCGAAGGGGAGAGGTTCGGCGGGGCGGGTCTCGACGACCTCGATGACATGCCAGGCCGAAGGGGAAAGGACCGGATCGGGCAGCCGCGGTGCCTCTTTCGCAAAGACGGCGTTGGCGACGACTTCGGGAAGATCGCCGCGGGCACGCCAGCGGGCCTCTTCGGGAGACTCCTCGCCCGATCGCAGGGCCGCGTGCCGCGCGCGCGCGCCGGCCTCGTCATCGGCCGGCAGGAGGGTCTCGCGCAGCAGCGCCCGCTCGGGTTCGTGGAAACCGGGGCGCGGCTGGCCGCCCGTCTCGACGCGGTTGGCCTCGTACCAATCGCGGGCCTCCTCCTCGGTGACCTCGACGCCGGGGGCGATGCGTTTTTCCAGCCAGCGTTTCCGCATCCAGATGCGGGCGAGCCCGGCATCGAGCGATGGTTCATCGAGTCCCTGCGCCGCGGCGCGGCGGAGAAGTTCGTCGCGGGAGGCGAAGCCGGATTTCCAGGCGGCGACGAAGGCGGCGGTCTCCTCCTCCGTCACGGGGAAAGGATCGCCGTCGGCGTACTGGCGCACGAGGGTCTCGTCGATGAGGGATTGGAGCACGGCCCGGCGGATCATCGCGAGATTCTTCGCGGGGATGGCCGCGGCCCCGAGTCCCCGTTGGTGCAGATGCCGCGCCACCGCGAGATCGAGCTGCTCCCGCGTCAGCGGCTCGCGATTCACCAGCGCCACCCAGCCCCGCTCGCGCGCCTCGACGAGGGCGGCATCGCGCCGGCTCCGCATCGCTTCGCGGAGGGGGCCGTGGAAGACCTTCAGATCGAGCAGCAGGTATCCCCCGACGACGAGGTAGAGGATCCAGCGCCACGGCATCCGTTTCATCGCGACGGGATCCCGCTTCACACGGCGACGGGACGCGCCGCCCTCAGGCCGAGGTTGGCGTAGATCTCGCGGGTGGCGTGGGATTTGTTGAGGGTGTAGAAATGGATGCCGGCGACGTCGTGGGCGAGGAGGTCGCTGCACTGTTCGGTCGCGTAATGGATGCCGACTTTTTCGACGGAGTCGGCGTCATCACCGGCGCGGCGCAGGGCGCGGATCAGCTTCGCGGGGAAGCGCGCCCCGGCGGCGAGGTCGGCCATGCGCTCCATCCCTTTCGTCGAAGTCACCGGCATGATCCCGGCGATGATGGGCACGTCGATCCCGGCGAGGGCGCAGCGGTCGCGGAAATCGTGGAAATCGTCGTTCGAGAAAAAGAGCTGGGTGACGATGTAATCGGCGCCGGCATCGACCTTTGCCTTGAGGTAATCCAATTCCTTGAGCCGGTTCGGGGTGGCGGGATGTCCCTCGGGGAAACCGGCCACGCCGATGCCGAATCCGCGGTGGTCGGGATGTTTGCCGGACTCGGAGAAGCGCTTGATGTAGCGCACGAGGTCGGCGGCCTGCTGGAAGGCATCGTTGGCCTTCACGTAGTTTTTCAGATCGCGCGGCGGATCGCCTCCGAGAGCGAGGATGTTGCCGACGCCTTCCTCGGCGTAACGTCCGAGGATGGATTCGATATCGGACTCCTGGTGGCAGACGCAGGTGAGGTGGGGAATGGGGTCGAGCGAAGTCGTCGTCTTCAGCCGCACGACGAGGTCGTGGGTCAGTTCGCGGGTCGAGCCGCCCGCGCCATAGGTGACGCTGACGAAAGAGGGCTCGTAGGCCTCGAGTTCGCTGATGGTCTCGTAGAGCGCCTCCGAGGCCTCGGCGGTCTTGGGGGGGAAAAACTCGAAGGAGAGGGTGGGTCCGCCCTTCGCGAAGATGTCCTGGATGTGCATGTGCCGCTATTGTGGCACGTTTCGGGCGGGGGTGGTAACGGGAAAATGGGGGGCTGGAGCTCCCACTGCCGCGGCCGCGGGTCAGTAGTGGATCCGCACCGGTGTGCCCGTATCCAGCCAGTGATAAAGCCGCTTCGCGGGATTGGTACCCGTGATCGGCACGCGGATGCATCCGTGCGAGGCCGGGTAATCGGGCACGGAGCTGTAGCCGTGGATGAAGATGTGCCCGTGGATCTGCACGCTCCACGGCATGTGGGCGTTGTGGTAGAGGCTGGAGTAGTGGTCCTCCGCCTTGTAGGGGCCGGCCTTGAAGTTGCCCGTCGGCGTCGCGCCGTTCCGGCCCGAGCTGATGTTCGTTTTCAGCACGACCCGGTTGCCCTCGTAGGCGCGCAGGGTCTGCGAGGTGAGGTCGATCTCGACCCGTTTCGGACCGCCGAAGACCGAGAGCTTTTTGGGCTTTTCCGCCTGGTGCCGCTTCTTCGCCGCAGCCTCTGATTTCTCCGCGGCGAAAAGTTTCCCAAGGGAGAGCTCCTGCGAGGAGACGGGGGCCCCGGCCAGGACGGCGAAGGCGCAAAGAACCGGAAAGATGCGGCAAAAAGTCATACCGCGAGTCTATCGGAAAAATCCCGGCGCTTGGCAAGATTCTTTTGCCATGGGGTTGGTGCGGGAGGCCGCGGTGGTC
>JALRFZ010000260.1 GCA_023253615.1 Verrucomicrobiales bacterium
GAGTAGCGTCCGTGTTTTTTCACGGAGATGCGGGTTCGAATCCCGCAGGCGGGAACATCCGGGGAATCCGTTCGCACTCTGCGATTTCGCCCGGTCGCCCGATCCGGCTTGGCGCATCACATTCTTGCGCTACCATGCTCAATCGAGTCTCCCGGAGACCTTTTATCTTTCACCTTCCCACCTTTCACCAAGCGAAGCCTGCCCATGGAACTCCCCCACGAAATGATCCTCGCCTCGGCGGGTTCGGGCAAGACGTGGCAGCTCACGAACCGCTACATCGCCCTCATGGCGCTACAGCTCCGGAGCGGACAGGCGGTCGCGCCGGAGCGCATCCTCGCGGCGACTTTCACGAAGAAGGCGGCGGGGGAATTTTTCGATTCCATCCTCGTGAAACTGGCCGAGGCGGCCTCCGATCCGAAGAAGGCCGCGGCTCTTGCCGGCGACCGCGACGATCCCCTCGCCGCCGTCCTCGCCACGCTCACGACGGAGGATTACACGCGGCTCCTCCGCGTTTTCATCTCGCGGATGCCGCGGCTTTTTCTCGGCACGCTCGACAGCTTTTTCGCGAACCTGCTCCGCGCCTTTCCCGCGGAGTTCGGGCTCACCGGCGACTTCGAGACGATGGACGACTACCAGTCGGCCCTGGCGAGAGCGCGGGTCTACGAGACCGTCTTCACCCGCCGTCCTTTTTCAGGAAAAGGCGACGATCCCGCCCAGACCGCCTTCCTCGAGGCCTTCCGTCTCGCCACCCTCGGCTCGGATGAAAACCGCGTCGCCAAGCAGCTCGACGGGTACATCGACGATCTCCACGATCTCTACCTGAACGCTCCCTCGGTCGATCGCTGGGGCAACGCCGCGGCGATCTGGGAGGATGGTGGCTCGCAGTGGATCGTGGAGGGCATCGAACCCGGTGTTGAAAGCCGGCGTCTCCACACCGCGCTGAAATCGCTCGAGGCGGGCGGCAAGAAAGTGGAGTGGAAATTCTGGGACGAGTTCCTCGACGAGATCGCCGCATTCCAGCCGGGATTGCCGTTGCCGGGCCGCATCAAATACGTGGCCGAACGTGTCCTGCCGGTGTGGCGTGATGTTTTGTCAGGCTGCGCCGGGGTGAAGTTCAACAAGACCGTCCACGAGCTGTGCCCGAATGCCTGCGAGCCTCTGCGACGCCTCTTCCAATGGATCGTCGGCGGCGAGTTGAAGGCAAAACTCGCCCGCACCCGCGGCGTGCGCGAGCTGCTCCATCACTACGAGGCGGCCTACGCGGGCGAAGTGCGGCGGCGCGGTCTGCTCACCTTTCAGGACGTGCAGCTCCTGCTCGCCGGACGTGGCCAAGGTGAGGCCGAGGACTCACCCATCTTCACCCAGATCCCCGGCGACGACGAGCGTCTCCGCATCGATTACCGGCTCGACGCCCGCTACGATCACTGGCTGCTCGATGAATTTCAGGACACGAACCTGCTCCAGTGGCGCGTGATCGAAAATCTGATCGACGAGGTCGTGCAGGACACTTCGGGGACCCGTTCGCTCTTCCAGGTCGGCGATTTGAAACAGGCCATCTACGCCTGGCGTGGCGGCGACACCCGGCTTTTCACCGACATCGCGGCCCGCTACAACGAACACGAGGAACGCGTGAAACGGCGTCACCTCGACATCTCGTGGCGCTCGGGGCACGACGTGATCGATCCGGTGAACCGGGGCTTCGGCGACAAGGCGGCCCTGGCCGCTCTCGGCCTGCCGGCGCCCGCGATCGAGCAATGGGAATGGCACGATCACCTCGTCTCGCCGCGAGGAGAAAGTTACGAGGGCATCACCCTGCTCCTCAATCCCGCCGCGCCCTCCGGCGAGAAACCCGAACCCGGCGACATCGATGCCCTCGTCGCCGCGATCCTCGAGGAGATCGATCCCGTGCGCCGCGGCATCACCTGCGCCATTCTCGTGCAGAAAAACCGCTCGGGCGAGGAGCTCGTCGACGCCCTCCGCGCCCGCACCCGCATCCCGGTGGTGAGCGAGTCGGAGATCTTCATCGCCTCGGACAATCCCCTGAACCGCGCCCTGATGAGCCTCTTCCAGGTCGCGGCCCATCCGGGCGACACCTTCGCCTGGGAGCACCTGCGGATGGGGCCATTGGGGGGAATGTTAGAGTCGCAGGAGTTGTCCCCCCTGGCCTTTTCCTCGCGCCTCCTCGCCGAACTCTTCGAAGGCAATTTCGAATCCGTGGCGCGTGCCTGGACTCTCGCGATCGAGACCGCCCACGGCACGCCGCTCGACTCCTTCACCCGGGGCCGGGCCGAGGAATTCGCCCTCGCCGCCCGCACCTTCGATGAATCGGGCAGCCGCGACATCGATGAATTCCTCGCGTTTCTCGAGACCTACCGCACCCGCGAGGCGGTTGCGGGTGAAGTGGTGCAGGTGATGACGGTGCACAAGTCGAAAGGCCTCACCTTCGACGCGGTGATTCTCCCCGAGCTCGATGGCAATTCCCTCGACACCGCCCGCCGCGAGATCGGGGCGAAAAAAGACGAAGCCCGCGAGGTCGAGTGGGTGCTCGAGATGCCGCGGAAGGAATTCGTCGAGGCCGATCCCGTGCTCGCCGACTACGCCGCGGAACGCGCCGCCGAGGCCGCCTACGAGAATCTCTGCAAGTTCTACGTCGCGATGACCCGGGCGAGCCGGGCGAACTACCTCATCGCGATGCCGCGCGGATCGAGCGCCACTTCACGGAATTTCGTGAAGCTGCTCGAGGACAATCTCGCGGGCGACCCTT
>JALRFZ010000104.1 GCA_023253615.1 Verrucomicrobiales bacterium
TGCCGGTTCTCAGGAGCTCCACGACTTGAGCCTTGAACTCCTCGGTGTATCGTTTTCGGGTCTTGGTGGCCATCGTCTTCATTGTGGTCTTGGATGGTCCAAAAAGCTAGCTCACCTCAGATCGAGACCAAAGAACTCTTCGAACGCCAAATACAGAAGGCACAACATGACGTGGGACTCAAGGGCTTACAGCCCTGAGTCCACATCGCCGTTGCACGCGCACCCCATGAAACGTCAGTATATCGCTCCCGCCTTATTGTTCGCCTCCTGCGTTACACTGGGCTCTCTCGTGCTGAACAGTTTTGTCACCTACACGCCATCCGTTGGCGCGACAATTATTCAGAACGCCTACATCGAGAGCATTCTTTGGCATGCGGGGATTTCAACGGTGCTGCAGATCACTGCCAGCATTCTTTATTTCACAGCTTCCAAGGCTCGTCGAATGGACTAGCCTGAGCGGCTTCCACAACCTATGACGCCTGTTATCAATTCAACCGCAACGCCTAACAGCTCGTGACGGGAACGGGCTCGAAGCACTCCCAGCTCTTGAACGTCGAGCCAGAACCGGGCGTTCGCCCCACGTCACCCTCAAACCTCCAGTCTGGCAGGAAAACCGGGGCACAAGGACGAGCGCTCCATTTCTCCATCCGGATGAAAGAAGGCAACCTCGCCATCGGGTGAGGCAATCCAGACTTCGGAGGCACCGGCTTCAAAGTAGAGGCGCTTTTTCTCCTCCATCTCCGCACGGGTGTTGCGCGGGGAGAGCACTTCGATGCAGATTTCAGGAGCGATCGTAAGGACATTTTGACGAAGCCCATCGGCAACCCGCGCATGGGAAATCCAGACCAGATCGATGCCTTTGACACCGCCCGAGGTGGAGACGGGACATTCCGGGCGGACCCGGCCTTCAGCGGATCCCATGAGGTCCCGGAGGGTTTCAAAGGTCAGCCCCTGGAGGTTGCTGTGCTCAAATCCGGGCGTTGCCTTCAGAATCACTTGTCCATATCGATCGGTTTCGATCCGGCAGTCGATCGCAGCGAGAAAGGGATCACTTTCCAACTCGCTCCATCGTTCGAGATTGAACGACTCCTGGTCAATGACCTCGGGAAGGTGGGCGAAGACTCCGCTCATTGTGAATGACTAACCGACTGGACGACACGACGCAACCGGGGGACGTGGCGCCCGCCTTCCGCCGTCGGGCCTTCGGCGGGAATTGTGACGAGGGGATGAACCGGAGCGAAGCGGAGGTAGACTGACGAGAGGCAGCCCGAAAGGTGGAGCCAGCGACATCAAAAGTGACTTCCCCCCTCACCCCAAATCCCCCAACCACCGCAACCGCCGCGCGAGCTTCTCCAAGCGCTCCGGCCCCGCGTCGGGATAAAGCACGGGATACCATGAGACCATCGAGGCGGCGCGGCCGATGAGGCTTGGTTGAAAGGCGGCTTCGTCGCAGCTCCCGCCCGCCTCGCGATAGGCGTCGAGAATCGCCGCGGCTTTGGCGGGTTCGTCGTCGAGGTGCAGGGCATTCCAGGTGATCGAGGCGAGGTCCCATTCGACGGGACCGGAGAAGGCGTCCTCCCAATCGGTCCAGAGCAGTCCGGTCGTGGTCTGCATGAGATTGCCGTAATGAGCGTCGCCATGCAGGGCCTGTTTGGGGAAGACGTTCAGAATTTCCGCCGTCTCCTCCAAATGGCGACGAAGCATCCGGCGGGTCGACTCATCGAAGGCGGCGACGACGGCGGGCGACTCGAGCAGGGCGATGCTCTCGTGGAGGATTTTCAGAGCGGGCAATTCCCCGGGGAGGGTCGCGAGGATCTCGTGGCAACGCCGCAGGGTGGTGCCGATTTCGGCGGGATCGGGCTCGGTCTCGACCTCGATCACGAAGACCCAGAAACTCATCGTGTAGCCGAGATGCTCATGCGGTCCGGGCGGCACCTGTGGATGGAGCGGGATCACCGGAGCCCCGTGCAACGCGAGATGGCGGGCCACCGCGTTTTCACGGGCGAACCACTCGGTGCCCTGACGGGGTCCTTCGCGATCGGTGACGATGCGGGCCACGAGGTCGGCGGCGAGACGGACGACGAGGGTGTGGCCATCCTGCAGGATCTCGCAGCGGTCGGATTCGAGACCGTGTTGCCGCAGTGTCTCGACGGCGGCGCGGAGGGGAAGTGCGAGGCGGGGAGGAATCACGGAGGGAGAGGGCGTGGGTGGTTTTGTCAGGACGTCGGCTCGCAGTCTTGCACCCGGGCTTCGTCGTCCCGCACGATCCAGCGGACATGCCATCCGGCGATCTCGGTGGCGTAGAGGCGGGCGGGGTCGTCGTGGTAGGCGGGCTGGGGCTGGAGGGAAAGGGAATCCTCGATGAGCCGGCGCGTCTCCTCCGACAGATCGACCGCCACGTCCCAGCGCACGGGGATGCGCGCGGGGGCTTCGTCGGCGAAACCGCTCACGGCATCGGGCACGCTGTCGGCGTAGCGGAGGTAGGGTTTGATGTCGAAGACGGGCGTGCCATCGACGAGGTCGACGCCCGAGACAAACAAGCGCGGCGCGGCGGGTCCGTCCCACTCGACCCGGTCGAGTTTCACGACCGAGAGGGTGAGGCGGTTCGGCCGGAAGGGCGAGCGCGTCGCGAAGACCCCGACCCGCTCGTTGCTGCCGAGACGCGGCGGACGGACGGTCAAGGCGGACGGCTCCTCTTTTACGAGGTGGAATTGGGTGATGAGCCAGAGGTGGCTGAAGGCCTCGATCCCGCGAAGCGCCTCGGCACGACGGAAGGCCGGCTCGAATTCGACGATGCCCCACGCGCCGGGGACGAGTCCCGATTGCCGCGGAACGCCGAACTTGTCCGTGTAGCAGGTGCGCAGGGTCGCGATGGGCGTGATCTCAGGCATGCGCCCGGATCGTCGCCGAGAGGGTCGGAGGATGCCAGCCGGAAGTTTGGAATCGAATTCGAGGTAGGGGGGGGCACGGAATTCACGGAAGGCACGGAAAATGAAGAGATTGGCAAAACGAGTGACCTTCCCAAGATGATGAGGTTCATGAATTCATTGGAATCCTGACTTTCCGTGTCTTCCGTGATGGCATGAAGTCGGTCGGGGCACCCCGTGACGTAGCATCAATGAGCAAAAGTGGTAGAGTCTGTGCATCAGAACCTGCAGGTGCTTGCAACACCCGTGGGTGGCCGGAAGGCAATCGAGGCTCGAGG
>JALRFZ010000297.1 GCA_023253615.1 Verrucomicrobiales bacterium
CGTAGCTGACGGTCTTGCCGGCGACGACGGCGACGGGGAATTCCTCGGCAAAGGTGGCGTCGAAGGTCTTCGTCTCGCCCTTGCTCATGCCGAGGACGGCGGCGGCGAGCCCGGGGATGAATTCGCGGGGCTCCTGGCCTTCTTCCGGAAGATCGACCCAGTGATCGGTGCCGGTGGCGAGGGGGCCGACTTCTTTCTCGACCTGATCGGCGAGAGGTTGGCCGTCGAGCGAGGCGGTGTAGTCGATCACGGCAAGGTCGCCGGGACGCGCGGCCTGATCGACATCGACGGGCAGGGCGTGCTGCTTGCGGGTGTTGTCGAGGTAATTGTCGACCATCTCGTCGGTGACGTCCATCTTCGCGACCTCGACGGTGATGCCCTTGTATTCGGGGACTTCGACGTCGGGCTCGGTCACGACCTCGACGGCGAGCATGTAGGAGCCGTCGGCTTCAAATTGTTCGCGCTCGACCTGGGCGATGCCGAGGATGGTGAGGGATTCCTTGGTGCGGGCCTCGCTGTAGGCGGAGCGGGCGAGGCGATCTTTCAGTTCGCCTTCAATGGAGTCGGCAAAGCGCTTTTCGATCACGGCGGTCGGGATCTTGCCGGGGCGGAATCCGGGTACTTTGGCCTGGGTGGCGTAGGCGGAGACGATCTCCCGACGGGTTTTCGTGACCGTGTCGGCCGGGATCGCGGCGGAGAGACGGGCTTTGCACTCGGGGAGACGTTCGACAGTGATGTTCATGGGTTTCGGCAGGCCTCCCGGGATACGATCATCCGGTCCGGGAGGGCGGGGAATTTAGAACACCCCCCGGGAGTTTGCACCCGATAAATGTGGTGTTTTGTGGCCCTGCCGAGGTAGTCAGGCGCTTCAGCGCGAGGGACGGGCGACGTGCCGGCTGAAGCCGAGGACTACTTTGGGCTGACGAGGCGGGCGTGGCAAAGTAGTCGGGCGCTTCAGCGCGAGGGACGTGCGACGTGCCGGTTATCCGCAAAAAGCCGCCAGATCGGCCGGGATCGGGCAATGCCATTCGCGATCCTCCCATCCCAACATGGCGGCGTGAAGAGCCTGCCGGTCGAGGAGGAGGCGGGCCGCGAGACCGGGCGTCCAGCCGGTCTCGATGAAGTCGAGGTAACAGCGCTCGTCGGGTCCGTAGAGCTTGTCCCCGACGATGGGATGCCCGGCATGGGCGGCATGCACGCGGATCTGGTGCATGCGTCCGGTGAGCGGGTGGCAGCGGATCAGGGTGAATCGCATGCCGGCCTCCTTTTCAAACCGGCGCACCACCTCGAAACGGGTGAGGGATTCCTTGCCGTCGGGATGCACGATTTGTTTGACCCACACGGGCGATTCGACCACGTCGCCTTTGCGCAGGAGCGGTCCGTCGACGAGGAACTCTTCGCGGTCCGGCCATCCGTGCACGATGGCGAGGTAGGATTTGCGGAACTCCCTGCGTTCCATCGCCTTGCCCAGCATGCGGGCGGCGGCCTTGTGTTTCGCGACGAGGACGATCCCGCTCGTCTCGCGGTCGAGCCGGTTGATCAGGGAAAGATGGCCGCCGCAGGCGCGCTCGTAGGCGCAGAGGGCCTCGAGACCATCGAGCAGGGTCGGCGGATTCCCCGGCACGGAGGGGTGCACCATCAAGTGCGGAGGTTTGTCCACGACGAGGTAGTCCTCGGTCTCATCGAGGACGGTGAAATCGGGGCTGTAGAGGCGCAGGTCGATAATTTCACGATACTCCCCGCCGCTTGGCTTTGCCCGCGGATTTCTCGGGCCGTCGGTCCAAGGCCATAATTGCTGGACGAAACCCGCATTTGCGCTAGAGGTTTCCCCCCTTTCCCTTCCCACGGATCCCCATCCATGTCGGCTCAGAAACAACAGACTCTCGCGACCTCCGCCGCTCTCACCGGCACCTCGCTCCACACCGGGGCGCAGGTCACCTTGACGATGACGCCCGCTCCGGTGAACACCGGGATCAAATTCCGTCGCGTCGATCTGCCCGACAAACCCTTCATCGACGCCCACGTCTCCAAGGTGCAGACGGTCGAGCGCGCCACGACCCTTGCGGAAGGATCCGTGAAGGTCCACACCGTCGAGCACGTCATCTCCGCCCTCGTCGGCATGGGGGTCGACAATGCCATCATCGAGATGGATGCGAACGAGCCGCCCATCGGCGACGGCTCCGCCCGCCCCTTCGTCGATTGCATCAAGAAGGCAGGCATCGTCGAGCAAGAGGCGAATCGCCGCGTCTTCGAGATCCGCGAGCCCATCCATCTCGAGACGAAGAATGGCTCCATCCTCACCATCGTGCCAGACAAGGGCTTCCGCGTCTCCTGCACCCAGGTCGGTCCGAACGGGCGCATGACGCAGTATTTCTCCACCGAGATCACTCCCGAGACCTACGAAAAGGAGATCGCCCACGCGAGGACCTTTGTGTATTACGAGGACGTCCAGCCGCTCCTCGAGAAAGGCCTCATCAAGGGTGGCAGTCTCGAGAACGCCGTCGTCGTGAAAGGCGAGTCCGTGATGAGCAAGGAGGCGATGCGGTATCCCGAGGAGTTCGCCCGCCACAAGATCCTCGACATCATCGGCGATCTCATGCTGAGCGGAAAGCGCATCATGGGGCACGTCATCGCCGTGAAGCCCGGCCACGGGCCGAACACGCAGATGGCCGAAAAGCTCGCCAAGACCTTCGCCCAGACCCTCGCCGCGATCCCTTCCGTCAGTATCCCCACCGGCGAAGGAGTGATGAGCAATCTCGAGGTGCAGAAGGTGCTGCCGCACCGGTACCCGTTCCTCATGGTCGACCGCATCGTCGGATTCGAGACCGAATTCAAATGCACCGGCGTGAAGCAGGTGACGATCAACGAGCCCTATTTCCAGGGGCATTTCCCCGGCCACCCCGTCATGCCCGGCGTGCTCCAGGTCGAGGCGATGGCGCAGGTCGCGAGCATTTCCCTGCTCCGCCAGCCCGAGAACCAGGGGAAAATCGGCTACTTCATGAGCGCCGACAACGTGAAGTTCCGCAAGCCCGTCTTCCCCGGCGATACCCTCATCATCGAATCCGAATTGACGAAGGTCCGCGGCAGCATCGGCGTCGCGAAATGCCGTTGTCTGGTCAATGGCGAAACCACTTCGGAAGCCGATCTCAAGTTCGCGATCATCGACTGAACCATGGCAAACGAGATCCATCCCACGGCCATCATCGATCCCGGCGCGGAGCTGGGGGATGGCATCGTCGTGGGTCCCTACTGCGTCATCGGTGCGGGCGTGAAACTCGGTGACGGCTGCCGTCTGCACAACCATGTGACTTTGGCAGGGCCGAGCGAGATCGGGCCGGGCAATGAGTTTTTCCCCTACGCCTCGATCGGGCAGCGCAGTCAGGATCTGAAATACGTCGGCGAGCCGACGTTTCTGAAATTGGGTGAAGGCAATGTCTTCCGCGAGTTCTGCACCGTGAACCGCGGCACCGCGCCGGAGTCCTACACCATCGTCGGCAGTCACGGCAATTTCCTCGCTTACAGCCACATCGCCCACGACTGCGTCGTCGGCGACCATGTCATCTTTTCGAACAACGGCACTCTCGCCGGCCACGTCACCGTGGGAGACCATGCCATCATGGGCGGGCTCACCGCCGTGCATCAGTTCTGCCGCATCGGGGCCCACGCCATCACCGGCGGATGTTCGAAGATCGTGCAGGATGTGCCGCCCTTCATGATCGCCGATGGGAATCCCGGCAAGGTCCGCGCCGTGAATACCGTCGGTCTCGGTCGCCGGGGTTTCTCGGAAGACACCGTCGCCCGTATCAAAAAGGCCCACCGCGTCCTCTACCGCGAGCAGCGGAACTACCGCGAGTCGCTCGAGATCCTCCGCGCCTGGCCCGACCGCTGTCCCGAGATCGACCGCCTCATCGACTTCGTCGCCGCCTCGGAGCGCGGGATCAGTTGAAGGGGGTGCTTCCGTTGTCTATCGGGGGGTGACGAGCGTATCCACCGACATGCCCGAACTCGCCGAAGTCGAATACTACCGCAAGCAATGGGATCCCGGATTCGGCGGCACCGTGTCCCGGGTCCTGGCCCATCCGGCCGCGCGCATCTATCGCGACATCGCCGCGACCGCGGTTGAGAAAGGGCTGCGCGGACGCACCTTTCTCGCAAGCCATGCCCACGGGAAGCAGATGCTCTTTTCCTTCTCCGGTGGCGCCTGGCTGGGTTTGCATCTCGGGATGTCGGGGGAACTCCGCACCGCACCGGGAGGTCATGCTCCCGCGAAACACGAGCACCTCGTGCTCGATCTCGGAAATCAATCGCTCGTCTTCAGCGACTACCGGATGTTCGGCAAACTCGGCCTCGACCTCGTCGACGACGGAGAGCCGCCAAGTTGGTGGCGCGAATTGCCGCCGCAGCCGCTCGATCCCCGCTTCACCAAAAAACGGGTGAGGGAATTCGTGCGACGATTTCCCAAGACGCCGCTCAAGACCTTGCTCCTCGATCAGCGGGGTTTTCCCGGCATCGGGAATTGGATGGCCGACGAGATCTGCTGGCAGTTGCGTCTGCCGCCGCAGACGCCGGCAGGCGCCCTCGATGACACGCGCCTCGATGCGGTCTGGAAAGAAACCCGCCGCGTCTCCCGCGAGGCGATGCGCGTCATCGGCACGGATTGGGGCGATCTCTCCGATACCTGGCTGATGAATCACCGCTGGCGCGACGGCGGGACCTGCCCCCGCCGGGGTTGCCGCGCCGGACTCATACGGGAGGATCTCCGTGGACGCACGACCTGTTGGTGTCCCTCTTGTCAGGGATGAAGGTCGGAGGTCGGAAGTCGGAATAGGCAGAGCGAATAGACGGAATGTAGTGAAGGCAAATCAGAGATCAGTGCTGAAAACTGAATCGAGCGCTAGCGAGATAGACAACCGCAGGTTGCCCGGAGGGTCGCGAAGCGATCAAAACTGAAAACTGCCAAACTTACTTCAGCGTGCCAAGGAACGCCTTGATGTCTTCCAGCTCCTGCGGTTTCAGGATCAGACCCATCGGCGGCATCGGTGAGACGGGAGTGGCGGTGTAGTTTTCCGCGAGGACGGCGTTGGGATCGACGAGGCTCTGGGCGAGGTAGGCGGCGTCCTTGCGGGCGGCGATGCCGTCGAGGGCGGGTCCCACGGGGCTGCCCTTGCCGCCGAGCATGTGGCAGTTCACGCAGCCGGCCACGGGATGTTTCCAGAAGATCTCCTCACCCCGCTTCGGATCGCCGGTGAGCAGCTCTTCCTTCTCATCCGCGGGAATGAGCTCGCAGAGGCTGACATCGTCGAAGTAGCTGTCGCCCCATGCGACGTGGAGCAGGTTGATGCTCGCCTTGGGACGGTCTTTGCTGTTGAAGATGGTCTCGACCTTCACCCAGTCGGACTGCCGGGTCACCTTCTCGGTTTCGGCGCGGCCGATGTGGTCGTTCAGGCTGACTTTGCTCGGGTTCTTGAAACCGTGGGCCTTGACCCAGGCACTGAGCTTGTAGTTCGTGTCCGGCTTCAACTCGACATCCGCGAAAAAGCTCGTGTCGGCGGGCGCGCGGGTGATGCATCGGAAGGCGTTCTTGCCGCTCTTCACCATCTTGTCTCCGCTGACGATGGACCATTCGGCGCTCTCGTTGCCGGCCTTTTTCGCTTCCGCTCCGTAGTCGCGGCGTTTCCATCCGACGGGGAATCCATCGGCACCGACCTCTTCCATTCCGGGATTCGGGAGCAAGTTCGGCCCTTCGGTGTAAAGGGCGGCGTCGTGAGCGGCGGAGAGCACCTTGACCGCTTCGGTGAGCCATTCGTCCTTCTGGGTCACGGTGTCGGTGGCGAGGCGTTTCACGAGCGTCTGGATTTCCCCGGTGGTGGGGAATTCCGCGAGCTTCACGAAGGCGGCGAGCCGGGTGTTGAGGTCGGGATCGGTGACGACGCCGGAGCCGAAGTAGAGTTTTGTCGCCGCGTCATCATTGCCCAGAGCGCGGATCGCGTTGCGGCGAAGGCGCGCGTCCTTCGCGAGCAAGGCGGCCTGGTGGGTTGTCTCATCGAGATGCCCGAGGCTATGCAGGGCCCAGAGGGCGTGGATGGCGGCGATGTCGCCGTCATTTGCAGTGATAAGTTTCGCCAGTTCGGGAGCCGCGTCGGACTTCTTCCCTTCGACGAGGAGACGCTGCGCGGTGAGACGCCAATGCTGCACGCCCGACCCCAACGTTGCCACCAACGCGGCGGTGTCGGCTCCGGCGAGGCTCTTCACCTTCGGTTCGGTCGCCCTGTCCCAGACGACCCGGTAGATGCGGCCCCGGGAATGATCGCGCAGGGGATTTTCGTGGGCGCCGCCGACGCCGGTCTTGGCCACGTAGCCGCCCCGCTCGAGGCTGGGCGTGGGATTGTGCTGGATGATGAAATTCTGCCAATCGGCCACCCAAACCGCGCCATCCGGTCCGACTTCCGCGTAAACAGGCGAGGTCCATTCGTCGGTGCTCGCGAGCAGGTTCATCGCGTCGTGGGCGGTGTAGCCGGCCCCTTCCGGGCGCACGTCCATCAAGGCCACGATTTTCATCGTCGGCTCGGTGACCATGGCCATGCCCTGCAGCCGCTCGGGCAGATTGTCGGAATGGATGAAGGCCGAACCCGCCGCGGAGGTGTAGCCGCCCATCACGTCGACCTGGCGGAAGTTCGGGGTGATGGCGTGGGCAAGGTCGATGCGGTTGATCTTCTTCGCGGTTGGCACGCGCATCCCTTCGGGCACGACCGTCTGGGGAATGCCGCCGAAGAAGATCGGGGCGCCGTTGGCGGTGCCACCGAAGTTGTCGCCGGCCTCGTTCTGGCTTTGCGCCCAGGTGTTGTTCGTGAACTGGTGGAGAAACTCGATCGCCGAGCCGTCGGGCTTGAAGCGGTAGGTGCCCATCTTGAACTCGTGCCGTTTCCCACCGACCTCACCCGCGAAACCCGAATAACCGACCGCCCCGTGGAGCCAGTTGTCGTAGCCGTAGTGCAGGTTGCTGGCCTGGGCGTGGGTGTCGCCGATTCCCCAGCCGGTCATGATTTCCTCGCGGACATCGGCGACATCGTCGCCGTCGGTGTCCTTGAGGAAAAGGAAGCGGGGCGGTTGCGAGACGATGAGTCCGCCATTGCTGAAAACGAGACCGGTAGGGATGTTGAGCCCCTCGGCGAAGACGGTGAACTTGTCGGCCTTGCCGTCGCCGTCGGTGTCTTCGCAGATGCGGATTCGGTCACCGCCGACCCCGTTCTCGACGACTTCGTGCGGGTAGTCGGAGGTCTCGGCGAGCCAGCAGCGCCCGCGTTCGTCCCAGGCCATCGCGATGGGCTTGCCGATGTCGGGGTCGCTCGCGAAAAGTTCGAGTTTCAGATCGGCGGGCACCTGGGTGCGCTCCATCGAGCCTTTCGGAGAAAAGGGCTTCTGGAAGGTGAGGGGCTCGGGGCGTTTCTCGTAGTTGGCCACGTTCGGATCCTTGACCCGCTCTTCCTTTTCCCGTTGTGTCAGGAAGGACTCGTAGGTGGCGCGACGAGCGTCGCCGATGCTCCAGAGGATGCCGCGCTTGAGCAACTCGTGGAATTCCGGCAGGCTCCAGACGCGCTCGTCATGACCCGAGGCGGTGTAGAAAACGCGGCCTTTTCCCTGGGTGCGGATCCAGGTCCAGGGTTCGGGTTCGGTGATGTTGTCATCCGGACCGACCTCGCGCACCTGGAGGATGGTGCGGTCCTGCGGGTTGTGATTTTTGTGCACGTAGGTCTCGTCCCATGCCTCGAAGCCGGGGACGTCTTTGACCGCCTCATGGTCGGGAGCGATCGTCTTCGGACGGAAGATGGCCGTCTTGTGATGGGCGAAACGTCCGCCGACGACCTGGTCGAACTCCGGGATGTTCTGGAAACACCAGCTCGCGCAGTGCACCGGCACGAAACCGCGGCCGCCCTCGATGAAGGCCTTCAGGTTTTCCCAATGGGCCGGGTCGATCTTCGCATGGTTCGCGTAGAGGAGGACGGCGTCGTAATTCGCGAGGAATGCCGCATCGCCAAAGGCGGCAGCGGGCGTGGTGACGTAGTCGAACCAGATCGCGTCGCGGCCGAGGGATTGCATCAGCATGGGCGCGTAGGCTCCGGAGTTGTGCTGCTCGGACTCGTGCCCCACGAAGAGGACGCGGACGGGGCCGGAGCGGTCATCCGCCCGCGCGGACGGGATGGGGAGGACAAGCAGAACGAGAGCAAGGGCGAGCAGATTGTCTTTCATGAAACCGGGGTGTTTCGATACGCCACCAAAGTCGCGCCGACGGGCAAATCCGCCTTGAGAACTTACGCCAATTTTTGTGGCGATTCGGCCAAGGGCGCTTCGCTGCGGAGCCGCACCAAACTCACAGTCTGGACGCAAAAGACGCCGGATCGGGACAAGCGTAAGCCTCGCGGAGCAGAGAGCGAAGGCGATCCGCGGATCCGACCTGCGCGATTTTTTGGCGCAGATCGTCCGGGATCGTCGTGAACCGGGTCTCGAGCAGATCCAGAACCGCGACCTGTAGAGCCTCGATCCGACCCTCGCTCTGACCTTCCCGGCGGCCTTCTTTCCGGCCTTCCTCTTTCAGCATTTCGGCGGTGCTCATAAACTGCTCTCGTTGCCCGGGTGGAATCGACTCATTGACGATAGCCGCCACTTCTTCCCGCTGCAACTCGGAAGCGCTGAGCAGAAATGTCCACAACATGGCGGAAAGCTGGGCGGCGAGCTCCTGGTGTTCGTCGGAGAAGAAGTCGGTGATGATGTGCCGAATGGCTTCAAAACGCATCGGGCCGGTCCTTTCTCCCGCCAGCGCCGCCAGGATGGAGCGGGCGAGGGAGCCCTCGGCGAGCCGCTCCCACGGGACTCCGGCCAGTTCGACGGTGATGAAGCCGGCATCGGGCAGGAAAGCGCCCGCCCATTCGGCCAGATCACCCGGCACGTCGATCAGTTCCTTGAGTCGTTTCGCGCGTCCTCATTTACCGGGTCCCGGGAATAGCACGATGGGCACCACGAGCGGCAGCAGCCTCGGGCGGCCGGTCTCGGACTGGCGGCGGTCCTCCTGCCAGATCATCGCCACATATTCGATGATGCGGAGGGACATGTAGGCGTCCGGCTGGCTCTGATGTTCGAGCAGCAGGTAGCAGTGCATCTCGCGCTCCGCCCAGCGCAGCCTGTATACCAGGTCTTCGCGTCTCTCGGCGAGGGCGTCGTTGATCCCGGAAACCTTGCGGACCTCCATCGTCCCCCAATCGGCCTTTTCCACGAACTCCGGAGGCAACCAGGCCCTGAGGAATTGTTCGGCGACCTCAGGGTGCGAGAAACAGCCTCGGAAGAGCGTGTCTTTCATGGGAGTTCGGCCAAGGTCACTTCTTCATCTGCTTCCGCAGGGTCGCGAGATCCTGCTCGATCCGCTCGAGAATCTCGTGGGTTTCCCGGTTGGCCTCTTCCTGATCCGGCAGCACGGAGAGTTCCTGCATCGTCGAGACGATGATGCCGATGAAGAGATTCAGGATCGTGAAGGTGGCGATGATGATGAATGGGACAAAGAAGATCCAGGCGAGCGGATGCGACTCCATCACCGGGCGGACGATGCCCATCGACCAGCTTTCCAGCGTCATCACCTGGAAGAGCGTGTAGAGGCTTTTGCCGATGGTGCCGAACCAGTCGGGGAAGTCCGCGCCGAAGAAACCCGTGGCCATGACCGCGGCGGCGTAGAAAAAGATCGCCATCACCATGACGACGGCTCCGAGTCCCGGGATGGAATGGATGAAGGCCGCCACCACTTTCTTCAAGCTCGGCACCACCGTGAGGAGGCGCAGCACCCGTAGCACCCGGAGGGTCCGCAGCACCGAGAGCACGCCCTGTCCGGGCACCAGCGCGATCGCGACGACGAGAAAGTCGAACACGTTCCAGCCGCTGCGGAAGAAGGCGAGCCGGTAGACGGCCAGCTTCAGCACCAGTTCGATCGCGAAGATGACGAGGCAGACGAGGTCGATCGTTTTGAAAAGACCGGTCGCTCCCGGGAACAGGGAGGGGTCGATGTAGAGCCCCAGCACGACCGCATTCACGAGGATGACGGCGATGATGAAACGCTGCACCGGACCTGATTCGATCCAGGTCGCGAGACGGAGACGCCAGGCGGCGACGCCGGGCAGGGATTGCAGGGCCTTCAGGTCCTCGGAGCTCATGGGTTCACTTCTCCAATCCGGTTTCCAGCACGAACCATTGCACGGGCAGATCCTTGAGCGCCTCGCGCATCTTGTCGAGCTCGGCCGCCGCACCGTGGACCTCGAGACGGATCAAGTCCGCGATCTGGAGCGCCTTTTCGAGCAGGTCCCCGACGTTCTGCAAATGGGCGAGGGCGCCTTCGCCGCCGATGTAGGCCTCGCGGCAGAAGACGATCCCGTCGCAGACAGTGAAGTCATAAAAAAGCACCGCATCCTCCGAACGGGTGCGCTCGACGAACGCGGGCATGCCGGCGATGAACTCGGCGAGCTTGCCTTCGTGCGGTTGGAAATAAGGGTGGATGCTGACGGTGGTGTGGGGAGACATGGGACTTCCGATAGTCGGTCTTTTCGGAAAAATCGAGGCGAAAGTCGGGGGGGATCGACTCTCCGGGGCGGGTGGCATGGCTGGCCGGGATTCAAAGGCGATGATCGCAATCGATGAAGAAGATCGATGGAGTTTTCCCGTCTGGTGATGTATCCTCGTCACTGTCCCGCCCGTCCCGGAATGATCCCCGCGCTCTGCCATCGGTCCTTTCTCTTCACCGCGGCGATCCTCTTTCCCGGCCTCGCCTCCGCCCAGCTCGTGCGGCAGGCCGCCACCTCGTTGAACCTCCCCGCCGATCTCCCGAACGCGACCGGCTACACGACGCAGAACGCCCTCGGCTCGCTGACCTTCCTCAATCCGATGGCGACGGCGTTTCCTCCGGGGGAGACGAACCGGCTCTATGTGCTCGAGCGCGGCACGGACAATGTATCTTCCGGTGAAGATTTCCAAGGGCGCATCCAACGCGTCGACAACCTCGCGACGACTCCGACGGTCAGCACCTTCATGGATCTTGAGGCCTACCTTGAGTCGGCACCGGTGAATACGCCGCTGGCGGCGGCGAGCAATTCGGAAAACGGAATGCTGAGTTTTGTCTTCCATCCGAACTATCAGGAGAACGGCTACTTCTACGTCTACTTCAGCCTCACCATCGGCGGCCAGTTGCACCAGCGCCTCGCGCGCTTCCAGGCCACGGGAACGCCGGGGAACTTCCGCAACGCGACCAGCGCCAACCCCGCGACGATGTTGCCGCTCCTCACGATCCGGGACGGGGCAAGCAATCACAACGGAGGCGACCTCGCCTTTGGTCCTGATGGTTTTCTCTACCTCTCGCTCGGCGACGAGGGAGGGGGCGGCGACTCCTACAATACGGCCCGCTTCATCAACAAGAACTTCTGGGGCCAGTTGCTGCGGATCGCGGTGGCGGACCGGGTCGGCGGGGTCGATGTCTTTCCGGCCGGAGCGATCGATCCGAATCCCCATTCGCAACCGACCTCGACGAGCCACCCCTCGGCGATCCATCCGGGCACCTACAAGATCCCGGCGGACAATCCCTTCATCGGCTTCACGACTTGGCACGGGCAGAGCTTCGCGGCGACGACGGTGCGCACCGAGATCTACGCGACCGGCCTGCGCAATCCCTTCCGCTTCTCGTTCGACCCACCGACGGGGCGGCTCTTCCTCGCCGATGTCGGGCAGGGTCTTTATGAGGAAGTGAACCTCGTCACCAAAGGCGGCAACTACGGCTGGAGCTGGCGCGAGGGCATGCACCCCTACTACGTCAACGCGAACAATCCGCCGCGCTTCCCGGACAACTCGGTCGGCACGACCAACGCTCCGCCGCCCTCCTTCAATCCCATTGATCCGATCTTCGAATACGGGCGCGGCGAAAATGGCATCATCCACGGCAATTCGATCTGTGGCGGGATCGTCTATCGCGGCAATCAGCTCACCGAACTGCAGGGCAAATACCTCGTCGCCGACACCTACGGAGGTGGCGGGATCATCGCAGCCTTCACGGAGACGAGTCCCGGCGTGTGGAGCGGGCAACGACTTACGACGCGTTCGCAGATCGTGGACTTCGGCACCGACCCGCGCAACGGCGAGCCGCTCCTCTGCAGTCTCCAAGGCACGATCTGGCGGATCGTCCGCACCGGCACGAGCGGCACCCAGCCGCCCGCGACACTTTCGGCAACGGGCGCGTTTTCCAACACCTCGAATCTCACCCCGGCCACCGGTCTCGTCGCCTACGAGCCGAATGTTTCCTTCTGGAGCGATGGGGCCGTGAAGTCGCGTTGGTTCGCGATCCGGAATCTGACCGACACCTTCGCCTTCAACGGCAGCGGCAACTGGACCTTTCCCACCGGGATGGTCTGGGTGAAGCACTTCGATCTCGATCTCGGCGATCCGCCGGTGCAGCGCCGGATCGAGACACGCTTTCTCGTGAAGACGCCTACCGATGTCTATGGTCTCAGCTACCGGTGGGGGAACATCGCCCCGGGCAGCGGGTCCCAGACCGATGCGAGCCTTGTCGCCGAGAGTGGTGTGACCGAGGTCTTGCCCGGCTCGACCCAGACCTGGCGTTTTCCGAGCCGCGGGGAATGCCGCACCTGCCACACCGCGGTCGGTGGTTTTGCCTTGAGTTTCAACACGCACCAGTTGAACCGCACCCGCACCATTGGCGAAGGGGTCTGGAATCAACTCACCGCCTTCAGCAACGCCGGCTACTGCACCGAACCGATCAACGGAGTGGACGGCCTGCCCGCCTTCGCGGCAGCCGATGATACGTCGGCGAGTCTCGAATGGAGGGCGCGATCCTATCTCGCGGTGAACTGCGTCGGTTGCCACCAGCCCGGAGGCCCGGCCCTCGGGAGCTGGGATGCGCGCATCACCACGCCTTTGACCAACGCCAACCTGGTCGATGGACCGCTCGTCAATCACGGGGGCGATCCGCTCTCGCGTTTTCTCGTGAGAAATGACGCTCCCGCCTTTGGCCAGCCGACCCGTTCGATGGTGTTGCGGCGTATCCGGGGAGACGGGATGCCGCGCATGCCCCCGCTCGCCACCTACCAGCGCGATCTCGCCGCCGAGGCCTTGCTCACCGCCTGGATCAACGACGTGACCTATGCGGAATGGCAGGTGATTCATTTCGGCTCCACCTCCCATCCCGACGCCGCGCCTGACGAGGATCCCGATGGTGACGGACAAAACAATCGCATCGAGTTCGTCATGCGCACCCATCCCTCGCAGCCCCAACCATCGACATGGCCGAGGATCACCCTTGCCGGGGCCAATCTCGAGCTTCGCTTTTTTCACCCGGCGGGACGTGCCGGGTTGGTCGAGACATCCACCGACCTCCACCACTGGAGCGTTTGGAACGTGAATGACAACGTCCGCACCATTCCGACCGAGGACCAGATCCGCACCTTCACCGCACCCCGGAACGAGACGAGACGTTACTTCCGCTTGAAGCTCGATGAGCCGTAGCCGTTGGAGAGTCCACCCATGAGATGCCTTTTCCTCTCCTTCGTGATCCTGTTGGCTGCCATGGCTCGTAATTTCGCCGCCGAGCCCGAGATCGTGCCGCCCTCGGTCTACATCGCGCTCGACCCCGGCATTGCCGCCTGGCAGGAGCGTCTCGCCCGCGGGAATCCCGATCGCTTCGAGGCGCGGACCTCGGCACGCGGCGATCGCACGATCCGTTATCGCTGGTTCGCGCCCGACACGGAAGCGCGCATGCCGCTCGTGATTGTCCTGCACGGCAGCTCGGGAAAAGGCAACGACAACCTCACCCATCTCATCACCGGGAACAGCGTGATCGGGGCGGGTTACTGGGCCACGCCGGAGTGGCAGGCCGACCAGCCCTGCTTCGTGCTCGCTCCACAATGTCCGGGTGGCGAAATGTGGACGCGCACCGCCTCATGGACTTCGCCCGTGCATCCCTTGTCACCCGAGCCGGCGCCCGCCCTGTCCGATCTGATGCACTTGCTCGAGGAACTGCTCGCCGCCCATCCCATTGATCCCGACCGCATCTACCTCATCGGCGCCTCGATGGGCGGCTACGGCGTGTGGGATTGGATCGTCCGCGATCCGGGTCGCTTCGCCGCCGCCATCGCCGTCTGCGGAGGCATGCCCAAGGGACAGGCCGGAACACTCCGCGATTTGCCGCTGTGGATTTTCCACGGCGAGAACGATGGCATCGTCCCGGTCGAGGAATCGCGCCGCGCGTTTCGTGAGATCCTCGCCGCGGGAGGCCGGCCCCGTTATCGAGAGTATCAGGAGGGACCGCACAGCGTGTCTTCCTACACCTACCTCGATGCGGGCGTGGAGGAATGGCTCTTTGCGCAGAGGAGGGGCGGGTGAACCTCGGCTATTCTTTTGCCTTCGCCAGCATGTAGTCCGCGATCTGGCGGAGCTTCTCGTCCCCGAGATGGGCGAAAGGCGGCATGGGTGGAAGTTCGGGACGCTTTTTGCCCGGGGCCTTGGCCCAAGTGACGATGCCCTCGGGATTTCCGGCATAGATTTCCGAAATCTCTGCAAGCGAAGGACCCACCAACCGGACCTTCGGCGCGTGGCAGGCAGCGCAGTTCATGAAGAGCTGCTCGACGCTCTCGCCGGCGGTGGCGGGAAGATTCGCGTGGGTGCGGTTGAATTCGGCGAGGGCGGCCGCATAGGTCTCGGTGTGTTCCCGGATCTGCTGTTGGTGGGTGGCGAGGGCGGCCTCGCGGTAAACATGCCGTCCGCTGCCCATGCCGAGCACGACGATGGAGAAGAGAATGCAAATGGGCACGTAGAGTCCGCCGATGCGGGCATCGTCGCGTTTCAATTCGCGGGAAAGAACGTAAAGCGTGAGGGCTCCGACGGCAGCTCCGGAGAAGATGATCACGTAGAGTTTCGTCGTGATCCCCGCGGCCGGCAGGGTGAAGAGCAGGAGCGGTCCGATCATGAACTGCGCCAGGGTGACTTGCCAGCAGATGCGATAGAACCGCCGCCTCAGGCCGGGACCCGTGAAATCGGGCAGCGCGGAAAGATCAGCGCCTTTTCTCCCATACCAACCGGCGAGAAAGAGTCCCGTCATGGCGAGGCTGGCGGCGAGGAAATGGAGGTAGCGGGGAAAGACGTTTCCGATCTCCAGGCTTGAGAAAAAGCCCTTCACTTTTTCCCACTCGGAGGGGAAGAGCATCAGGTTCACGTTCGCCAGGAAAACGAGGGGGATGAACAGCAACAGCAGGGTGGCGGCGGCTCCGACGCCGAGGTGGACGCGTTTCATGGGGCCTTCGCTCCAGCGCTCCCACGTGTATTTGTGCAGGTAGGTGAGGAGAAACGCGACCGTGACCACCGGAACGATGAGAAGCCAGGCATGACCGGTGAGGGCATTGGCTGAATACCACTGGATCGTGTAGAGGAGATTGATGCAAAGAAGCGGTCCGATCCCCATGACGACGGCGAGGCTTTTGTTCACCGTGACAGTCTTGGCGATCTC
>JALRFZ010000361.1 GCA_023253615.1 Verrucomicrobiales bacterium
CTCGGCGCCCCCTGGTCGTTCGGGCCGAGCAGGCCTTCGTGGATCCCGAGCTTGCGGAGCCGCTTGCTGTATTGCTCGAAGCCGTCGCGGCCCGGGTAATCGGCGGGCAGGAAGCGCTCCTTGAAGAAGAGAATCTGATGCGTCGGACCCTCGCTGTGATCAACGACGAGGACAAAAAGCCGCCGCAGATCGATCTTCACGCGGGTGACGAGTTCGGGGAGGGCCTTGCCATCGAAGTCATCGAAATGGAGGAAGGTGAGCTTGCCGGTGTAGACGTGAAGCTTGATGAGATCGGCCTGCCGCGGGTCGCCGTAGAGGCGGGCGGCGCATTCGATGTAGATGCGGAGAATCGCGGGGAGTCGATCGAGGAGGGAGCGATGAATCGTGAAGTGGCCCTGCGAGGCGTCGAACCACCCGAATTCCAGATCGGTGATCGCGGCCTCGATTTCGTCGGAGTCACCGGAGGCGAAGAGCAGTTGCCGGGCCTCGTCACAGGCTCCGGCGTAGTGGCCGAAGAAGGCCTTGATGTCGGACCGAAGAGGGTTCGAGAGCCGGGCAAAGGGGGTGCGACGCTTTTGGAATTCGCCGGCCGCGAGATAGACGAGCAAGTCCTCGCGGCGGCGCTGGCGCGCCTCGTTCAGGGGCTCTTCGCCGAATTTTTCGATAAAGAGACGGGCCGCCTGATGGATCGTGATCCGGGCGGCACGGAGGTCTTCGATCCGGTCGAACTCCTCGGCCCGCGGAAGCCGGCCGAGATCGACGAGCGTTTTCCAAAACGCCTCGAGCAGTTCGGGATGACGATCGTAGAGCGAGAGGCGAACCCGGGTCGGGCGGAGGAGGCGGAGCCGCTGATGGATCTGCTCCCAATCAATGACCCGTCGCGTGCGCCGGGAGAGGAAGTCCTGCTGATCGCCGATATCGCGGAAGACGTAGCAGAGCCCCAACTCCACGGGAATCGGTTCCGCATGGAGGGCGTGCTCGATCAATCCGGCGAGCTCGCCGGGCTCGAAATGTTTCTGGAAGGTGTTCCGGACCGTGACGAGTCCGTCCTCGAAGGAATCGGCTTGCGAATAGCTCTCCCGCCCGCTGACGAGCGTCGAAACGGCGAGGACGCGCTGCGTGTGTTTCCAGGCATCGACGAGCACTTCGACCCGTTCGGCGGGATCCTCGATGACGTTGAGGACGAAACCGAGGTTGACCACGTCGGCGCGGACCTTTGGTTCGCCTTTCGCGTAGTAGGGATCCCAACCCTGGGCGTGATAACCGAGCGCCTCGAGTCCGGCGACGTCGTCACCGAGTCCACAGCCATAGTCGAAGAAGGTATCGCTCGGTCGGAGAATCCCGTTTTCGAGCAGGGTCCGCACCGGCATGGAGAGACCGGCCCGGGAAAGGGCGGTGCGGTGACGTTCGATCTTCGGAATGGCGCGGTCGTTTCCACCCGCGTCACTATCGCCGGGATCGGCGGTCCGGGCGACGAGCCGGTGTCCGTGAATCGCGAGTCCTTTCGCCTGGAGCAGCTTCTCCCAATTCCGCTGGAAGCCGATCGTGGTGGTGTCTTCGTAAAGGCCGGCGGCCTCTTCGGCCTCGGTCAGTCGCTGGTAAGTCGGAATGTCGGGATGTCCTTCAGGAAGGAACGTTTCCTTGCGATGAAGGATGGGTGGATTCGAACGCCCGGCGTAGCTGACCCGGCGAACCTGCCCGCTGGCCAGATCAATCGAGACCGCTTCCTGCAGGGCGGGATGGGCCTCCTCGCGAAAGGTCGGATAGGAAAGGAAAGAGAGCTTCAGCTCCCGCGTGCCCCATTTGAGGAGATTGAATTCGGGACCGAGCTGGAGCCGCTCGCGCAGACGGTTCGCGATGGTCCGCAAGGTGTCCGGCATGGGAAACGCGGGATCATCGGCGAGGTAGACCGCGGTGGGGAGGACCTTCCCGAACGAAAGCGAAGCCACCGCGGCCTGGTAGGCCGGCAGGGATCGTGGGGAGGTCGGGTCGGAGTTCACGCTCCGAAACGAGTCGCTGTTTCGTGGAGAGGGCGCAAGGGGCGGGATGTGACTGGGTTTCGACCACGGATGGTCACGGATTTTGAAGAAGGATTCGCGGCCCGGGGGATCTGATCCGTGTGAATCCTGAAAATCCGTGGTCCTCACCCTCGTGAATCTTTTGAGTTTCGACCACGGATGCGCCCGGATTTGGGAGGGGCCTCACCTCGCGTTCCCACCGAAGCGGACAAGGGAATGGGGACGAGGGAATGGGGACGAGGGAATGGCTGGATATTCATTCCCCTGTCCTTCCCCAGCCTTTCGCCTCCCCACTGTCGCATGGGTGCCTGACGGCACCTGTGCGGCGTGCCTCGCCGGCGCTCGGATTCTCTCAGCCACTTCGCCGCGAGGGGCACGCGAACCTTCGGTTTGGGAACCACGTTCCTCGTCCGAAGAGATGTTTCTCAAAAAAAGGAAGCCAACTGTCGGATTGGTGCCTGACGGCACCTGTGCGGTTTGCCTCGCGGACGCTCGGATTTCCTCAGCCACTTCGCGGCGAAGGGCACGCGAACCTTCGGTTCAAGCCCGACTTTGAACGTTCCGGGAAAAAAGGAAGCCAACTGTCGGACTCGAACCGACGACCGGCTGATTACAAATCCAATACTAGCTATTGAAAATCAACTAGTTGTGGCTGCTTCAGGATATTGCACCCCGATTCAGCCATCTGCAGACCTA
>JALRFZ010000369.1 GCA_023253615.1 Verrucomicrobiales bacterium
CGTCTCCCGCTGCTGCAGGGAGAACGACCCCACCGTCACCGTGATCGGGGGCGCCATGCTGTCCGGGTCCCCGCTCGTCACCCCCATCGTGAAACTCCCCCCGGGGATGAGGGCGAATCCGTCATCCGCCGTGATCCGGAACGCCATCTGGGTGCTGTAGCTCCGCGGCCAATCCGCGCCCGCATTCCACACGATCGTCTTGCCCGTGCCCGGCGTCACCCCCGCCCCGACCGCGCCCGTGACCGAGGTCACCGGCACGGTCCAGGTCGCCCCGCCATCGCTCGAGGCCTCGAGAGTCACGGCCACGGCCCCGAAACCGGGCGCGGCGAGATCATAGGTGATGTCCACCAGCTTCGTCCCCGCACGCTGCGAGGCGGTGAGGTTGCCGACGACGGGGGCGGCCTCGATCGTGGGGGCTGAAACGGAGAGCGAGGCCGCGGCGAGGATCAGCGACCGGAGCAGAAACCGGAAGGGAGGAACGGGGTGAGGCGCAGTCATGCAGGCAAGGGTGAAAACCGGGACTTGATCGTTCGACGGAATGTCGCGAAACTTTTTACCGGTCGGAATTAGAAACGAAAATGAAAAACAGCAAAGACAAGGCCAAAACGGGTCACGAATCCGTCGCCTACGCCGCTGCCGTCGCCGGGATGGAAACTCCGGGATCGGGTGGCTCGCTCTCGGAAACCCTCGCCGTCCTCCTGCCTCCCGCTGCGGAACCCAGCTCGATTTTCCCCTCGCCGCTCTTTGCCACTTCCGACCTGCCTTCCGACTCCGTCCTTCCCCTCTCCTCGGGATTTTCACTCTAACAACACCACCGTTCCCTTCATGAAACCCAGCCTCATCGTCCTCTCGTTTCTTCTCTCCGGCAGCGCCGCGATGGCACTCGATCTGCCGCGGCTCATCCAGCCGGAGACCCTCACGACCCATCGCGAAGCGCTTGCCTTCACCCCCCCACAAGAAGCCGAACTCACCCGCATCTACGAGAGCGCAAAAGCCGACGCCGCGCCCCTCGAGGCGGCCGTTCGCTCGGTGCAGGCTTCTCTGGGGGAAACGCTCCGCGCCACCTCTCCCGAGCCTGGAGCCGCCGAGGCGAAGTTCGCCAAACTCCTCGATGCGGAGAACGCGCTGAAACAGCTCCAATTCAAAACCCTGCTCGCCCTGCGCGCCGTCCTCACCCCGGAGCAGATGGAAAAGGCGGTGACGCTCGCGAGCCGCGACACCCAGGCCAATGTTCCCCTCATGACCACGATCGAGAGCAAGGCGCAGCGACTGAAGGCCGCCTTCGACTCGCTCGAGATCAAGCCCGGCCCCGTGCTGGAGAGCAAGGGCGCTCACATCCGCGGCCTCATCGAATCCGGCGATCTCGCCACCGCCGATGGAGCGCTCGACGCCTTGGCCAAAGAGGTCGGCATCGACGAGCCCATCGACGAAGCCACGATCGATTTCTCCCAACAATCCCCCGGAGTCACCGATCTGACCGTGCTCGAGTCGCGATTCCGCAACGTGGAGACAGCCGTGAAGGACGTGATCTACCTCCCCCACCTTCGCCAACTCCTCCAGGCCCGCGATGCACTCGAAGCCGCCAAGTCGGCCGAAGACGCCGAGGGTGTCGGACGCGTCCTCACCTGGGCGGAGACCCTGCTCGACATCAAGACAGCCCCTTGATCGGTTTTCTTCTTTCCAGCGCTCTCGTGACGGTTCCGCTCTTTGCGTCATCGCTCGACGATGAAAGAGAGACCCGCGTTTGAAAGGCACGTCAGATCTTCCGGGGAAAGAAGGGGTGTCTCGCTCCCTTCACGCCCTTCGCGCCGGGAATTTTGCCGGAAAGGTCACGTCTGCATGTGTTGGTTCGATTTGACACGTCCGGCCCGATCAAGGAGGAAGTCGAACCATGGATTCCCAACGGACCACCTCCTCCCCGGGGACGCCGCGACCCTCGACCCGCCTCCCTGTAGGCGAAGTTTTGCTCCTCGCGGTCCTCGCTGCAGCCCTCCTCCTACCGGGGACCTCCTCCCTTCCGTTGATGGACCGGGACGAACCCCGCTTCGCTCAAGCGACCTGGGAGATGAAAGAGGGAGGTCAGTGGATCATACCCTATTTCAACGGAGAATACCGCTTTGACAAGCCCGCCCTCACCTACTGGTGGATGGGTGTCCACTATGCGCTTTTCGGCAAGACCGAATTCGCCGCGAGACTCCATTCCGCCATTGCCGCGTGGCTCGCCGGGATCGCGATTCTCTCGATGGGGCGGCGGCTTTTTTCCCCGCTCGCGGGCCTCTTCGCGGCGATTGCGTGGTTGACCTGCCTGCAGGTCATGGTCCATGGCCGTCTGGCGGTCGCCGATATGCCGATGATTCTCGCAGTGACCACCACCATG
>JALRFZ010000405.1 GCA_023253615.1 Verrucomicrobiales bacterium
CACTGCCGAGCGAGCGGCCGCCTTCCCGCAGCGTCACGGGAATCAGGCTGTCCTGCGCCCCCGCAAGCCGGGGCCCGGCGAAGCGCAGCAGCACGCCGCCATTATCGACCCAGCGCGACACCATCTCCTGCTGTTCTGCAGGCAACACGCCGATATCGGCCAGCACCAGCATGGAAAGGCCCTGATCGAGCAGGCTCCGGAGGGCTGCGGTATCGGCAGGCTCGCTCAGCTCGGCGAAGGGCTCCACCGCGCGCGATACATAGTAGAGCGGCGAGAGCAGGGGCTGGGAGGCTTCCGCGGAAGCGCCGGAAAGAAGGCCGATGGTCTTGCGCCGCCAGCGGTCATCCATGAGGAAGACGGCGGCCGCGTTGCGCTCGCCCTCGATGGCGATGCGCCCGACCTCGTTCCGGAGTTCCACCGGCAGCTCGATGACGCCCTCTGCCTTTGAGGCACCCGCCGCGAAGGCGAGGTCTGCCGCGCCGAAGCTGCGTCCGTTTCCGGCCTTCGCAGACACCTGAACGGCCTGGGCCGCCCCACCGGGCGCGCGCAGCGCCGTTACCTTGATGCGCCCGCCATCGAAGCCGGGGCTGGCCAGCGCCACGGGCAGGCCGGAGCTTTCGGGGATGATGGCCTCGACCGTGGCAGTGCCGTTTGCCAGACTGCCAAGGCCCTCTGCAAAAGCCTTCGCGTCCCCGCTGTCGATCCCGTCCGAGAGCCAGACCACCCGCAGTGCCGGTTCCTTCCCAAAAGCTTCGCTCAGGCGCTTCAGGATGGCTGGGCGGTCCGGGTTCATGGCGCGGGGCGAAAGCGCGAGCGCGAGCGGCTTAACATCTGAAGCGGCTCTTGGTTCGAGTGGCTGCGGGCGGAGTTCCGGCGTGGTTGCCGCCAATGTCACCGGCGAGCCCGCGGCGGACGCCCCGTCGAGGATTTCACCCATGACTTCGAGTCGCTTGTCCCAGTCTTTCGCCGCCGCCCAGCTGTCATCCACCACGAGAAGAATGTGCGCATTTGAAACCACGTCCAACCGGCCGGGCGCATAGAGCGGGTGCGCGACACCGATGATCATCAGCGCCGCCACGAGTAGGCGCAGGAGCAGGAGCCACCACGGCGTCTTGTCTGGCTGCTCCTCCCTGTTGGCGAGTTCGAGCAAGAGACGGATGGGCGGAAAGCGCACCGTTTCCGGCCGGGGCGGCGTGAAGCGCAAGAGCCACCAGATAACGGGCAGCAGAAGAAACGCCGTCAGCGCCAACGGGGTTGTGAAACTCAGCGCATTGAGCAGGCTCATCGCGCCGCCTCGCCCGAGAGCAGCGCATGAAGCGTCAGCAGCAGCCGCATCGGCGGCTGGTCAGTGCGGTGGATGGTGAAGCTCCAGCCAAGGCGGCGGCAGAGATCGCTCAAGGCAGCGCGGTGGGCCGCCAGCTTCGCCGCATAGGCCTCGCGCAATGTCTCGGCCCTGGAGGACAGAAACTTGAGCGGCCCGGCCATCTCATGGAATTCGATGCGCCCGGCATAGGGCAGTGTTTCTTCCGCCGGGTCCACCACCTGCACGAGGTGGCCTTTGACGCCCGCCGCCGCAATGGGCGTTATCGCCTGCGCGATCTCTTGCGTCGTTTCGAAGAAGTCTCCGGCCATCACGGCGCTCGAAAAGCGCGGCATCCGGGCGAAGCCCGGAAGGCCAGCGCCTTCACGCTTCAGGAACCATTGGGCGATCTTTACGAGTTGCGCGCGGGAATGGTCCGGGGCCTGCGGAGATCCGAGCGCCCCGACCCGCTCCTGCGCGCGAAGAGCCAGCGAGGCGATAGCGAGCGCCAAGAGTTCCGCGCGCTCCCGCTTGGTGACAGTTGAGAGATGCGAGCGGAAATCCATCGACTGGGAGGGCGATGCCCAGACCCACAGCGTATTCGCTGCTTCCCATTCGTTCTCGCGGATGAAGATGCGGTCGGAGCGGGCCGACTTGTGCCAATCGATGCGCTGGGTCGAATCGCCAAAGCTGTAAGGCCGGTATTGCCAGAAGCTCTCGCCGGGCCCGGCGCGCTTCCGGCCATGCTCGCCCAACATCACGGTGGCGGCGATGCGCTCCGCCTCGACGAGCAGCGGCGGCAGCGCTTCGGCCTGATGGGCGGCGCGGTCGGAGAGGAGCAGGACTTCGGCGTCAGCCATAATATCAGGCGATCAGCTTCGAAAGCCGTTCAATCGCGCCGTCAATGGTGTGGCCATCGGCGCGCGCGGTGAAGTTCAGCGCCATGCGGTGGCGGAACACCGGGCCCATCAGGGCCGCCACATCTTCCAGCGAGGGCGACAGGCGGCCTTGCAGCATGGCGCGGGCGCGGGCGCCGAGCATGAGGGCCTGCGAGGCGCGCGGCGAGGGGCCCCATGCGACATTGCGGTTGACGAAGTCATCCGCCTCCGGCCCCGGCCGTGCAGCACGCACCACGCGGAGGATGGCGTCCGCCACCTGTTCACCGACCGGAATCAGCCGGGTGAGGCGCTGGGCGTTCAAGAGTTCGGTGGTGGAGAGAACCTTCTCCGCCTGCTCCTCCGCTGCACCCGTGGTGGCGAACAGCATGCGCCGCTCGGCGTCAAGCGAGGGGTAGGGAACGTCGATCTGGAGGAGGAAGCGGTCGAGCTGTGCTTCGGGCAGCGGGTAGGTGCCCTCCTGTTCAATCGGGTTCTGGGTGGCCAGCACATGGAACGGGCGTGGGAGGTCATGGCGCTGGCCGGCGACCGTTACATGGTGTTCCTGCATCGCCTGGAGCAGGGCCGACTGCGTCTTGGCGGGGGCACGGTTGATCTCGTCGGCGAGGAGGAACGAGGTGAAGATCGGCCCCTTCACCAGATGAAAGGCGCCTTCCTGCAGATTGAAGACACTGGTGCCGGTGATGTCCGAGGGCATCAGGTCCGGCGTGAACTGGATGCGCGAAAAATCGGCCCCGAGCACCTTGGCCAGCGTCCGCACCAGCAGCGTCTTCGCCACCCCTGGAACGCCTTCGATGAGGATGTGATTCCCCGTGAAAACCGCGATGAGACAAAAATCCACGACCCGCTGCTGTCCGATGATGACCTTCGCGACCTCCGCACGGGCGCGGGAGAGGATTTCATTGACCGATTGCAGGGCGGCTTCGTTCGCGGGCTGGACATCCATCCCGGCTTCATCGCACAAGGAGCCCGGTACGGGCAAGCGAATCTTGCAGGCGGAAAGGGGACATCGCTCCTGCCTTTTTGCTTTTCCCGGCTTTGCCCCCTACCCTGCCGCATCATGCTCGTCACGCTCATCGCCGCGCTCGCCGGAGACCGGGTCATCGGGGAAGCCTCGGGCCGCATTCCCTGGGATCATCCCCGCGACCGGGCACACTTCCGGGCGCGTACGGCCGGGCGTTGGCTGCTCGTGGGGCGGCGCACCTATCTGGAGATGGAGGGCTGGTTCGGCGATCGCACCCCCATCGTCCTCACCCGCGACCCGGCGTTCCGCCCTTTTTCCCCCGGCCATCGCATCGCCGGATCGGTCCCGGCCGCCCTCGACCTCGCTCGCGCCAATGGCGTCACCGAACTGGTCGTCTGCGGCGGCGCGGACGTCTACGCCGCCTCCCTGCCCCACGCCGACCGCCTCGTCCTGACCCGGCTCGCCCTTTCCCTCCAGGTCGCGGAACCCGTTCACTTTCCGGATTTTGCCTCCACCGGCGACTGGCGCCTGCAATCCGTCGAACACTGGCCCGCCGCCGCCGGAGCCTCCCCCGCACGGCTCGAAACCCACGTCCGGACGGAGAAATGAGCACTGGCCCGGGTGCGTCATCGCGTCTAGATTCGCGGCTTTTCCTTTCCGGCTCCCGTTTTCCAGCCCGCATGATTCATCGCCGTCGTTTCCAGATCCTCCTGCTCTGCCTGCTGCCCTTCGTGCTGGCCGGCTGCGGCGACGGGATGACCCCGACGATGCAGATCGAAAAAATCGAAGGCCTCTCCCTGGGGCAAAAAGGATTTGCCGTCGCCTTCATCGCCCTCTTCAGCGACGATCTCGCCGGCATCGCCGCCGGCATTCTCGCCAGCGAGGGCCTCATGCCCTTCGGCTGGGCTCTCGCGGCAGCTCTGATCGGCACCTACCTCAGCAACCTGCCCATCTACCTCGTCGCGCGGCTCGGCGGCATCCAGATGCTGCGCAAACGCCCTTTCCGCTGGCTCATCAACGAGACCCAGTTGCTCCAGGCCGAGGAGATCTTCCGCTCCCACGGCCTGAAATTGATGTTCACCTCCCGCGTCGTCCCCGGATCCCGCCTCCCCATTTACGCCGCCGCGGGCGTGCTCAATTACCCGTTCTGGAAATTCCTCTTTTACCTTCTCCTCGCCGGCGGACTCTCCACCCTGGTCCTCGTCTGGGGGTCGATGCTCCTGGGTGAGGTCGTCTTCGAGTGGCTGCGGGTCTACGAGGCCTACGCCCCGCCCATCTTCATCGGCGTCGTTGTCGCGATCTTCATCATCGTGAAACTGCTCGAGATCCTCGCGACCCGGCGCAGCCGGCTCGTCTTCCTCGCCCGCTGGCGCAAGCTGCTGGGCCTCGCGCGCCGGCCCCGGCCGAAAATCTGACGGGGAAACCCGGGAGAAAAATTCCGGAGGGAATTTTTTCATTCCGGTCACAAAAGATTGGGCTTGTCGCCAATCCTTCAAAAGTGGTAATCTCCGCGCCGCATCCGGACGGGTCCCCCCTTTCTCCCCGCCGAAAACGCCCCCTCCCCCATCCGGTTTCCGCCATTCCCTTTCCCCGTTGACCCCATCCTGTATGGAAGACCCCGATCAAACCCCGCAAGCGAACGCCCCCGGCACCGAATCCGGCTCCACGCCACTGGCCCCCCGGAAACTCCGTCCCCCCGGAGCCGAGGAGGATGCCGCATCCGCGCTCCCGCTCGAAGTCGTCGATGACCTCGACGCAGGCGAAGCCGCTGCCGCCGTCGCGATCGTCGACGACGGTCACCTCCATGGTGTCGACGGCCACGATTATGGCGCGGACCACGACTTGCACGCCGAGGGCGGTACCGGCGGCGAGCGGGTCTTCATCGTCGGCGAAGGCGAGGCCGTGCAGGCCGCCGAAAAACCCCCGGCAACAAAAGAGAAACTCAGCGCCGTGCTCACCGCGGTGATCATCCACCTCGTCATCATCGTGGCACTCGCCTCCTGGTATGTCGCGAGCCCGCCCCCGCCCCCGCCGCAGATCTCCGTCTCCTCGATCGCCAACAGCGATGAGTCGAGCATGGAGAACCAGACCATGAAAAAGATGACGCAGCGGACCGCCTCCACCGTTGCCTCGGCCCAGCCCGTCGTCTCGAGCTCGGCCTTTTCCAATTTCGCCGTGCCCGACAATTTCGACGCCAGCACCAACCTCACGATGGTCGCCATGTCCGACAGCGATGCCGGATTCGGCATGTCGATGAGCGGCTTCGGCGACGTCTCGAACATGGGCGCGATCCCCGCCGGGATGCGTTCGCGCTGCTCCATGTCCCAGCGCATGAAGCGTCTCCGCGAGAGCGGTGGCGAAGATCGTGCCGAAAAAGCGGTGCGCGAGGGGCTCGAGTTCCTCACTTCGAAACAGAACAAGGACGGCTCCTTCGGCGAGGAATTCCCCGCCGCCATGACCGGTCTCGCCCTCCTCGCCTACCTCGGCCACTGCGAGACGCCCGAGTCGCCTAAATTCGGGGATTCCGTCGTCAACGCCGCCCTTTACCTGATGGACCGCTCCCTCAAGAACGACGGCAAGATGACCAACGGCAAGAGCGGCCACCACGAGGCCTACGAGCACTCCATCGCCACCTATGCCCTCTGCGAGCTCTACACCATGACGAAGGAGAGCGGCAAGGAGATCCCCCGCCTCGAGTCCGTCCTCAAAAAATCCGTCGGGGTCATCGTCGATGGGCAGACGAAGATGGGCGGATGGCCCTACGGCTTCGCCGCCCAGGGCAAGGAAGACATGTCCGTCTCCGGCTGGATGATCCAGGCGCTGAAAGCCGCCTACAACACCGGGCGCAATTTCTCCGGCGTGGAGCGGGCGCTCGATCTCGCGTGCGAGAAATACCTCCCCGCGATCCAGGATTCCGAGGGCGCCTTCAAATACAATCCCGATCACGCGAAGGGCAAACCCTCCCTCACCGGTGCGGCCATGCTCGCCATGCAGATCTGGAAAGGCCGCGAGACGCCGCAATACACCAAGGCGCTCAACTACCTCGCCAACGCCTACAAGAACCCCTCCCCCGGAGGCAATTTCTACGCGCCGTATTACAACACGCAGGCCTTCTTCATGCACGAGGGCAAGGAGTGGGAGGACTACAACAAGATCTTCCAGCCCCGTCTCCTCGATGCCCAGAACGAAGACGGCTCGTGGCTCTCCAAAGGCGTGGGTGGCCAGGGCGGGGCCGACGCCCAGTTCCTGAACACCGCCTGGGCCATCCTGATGCTCGAAGTTTATTACCGCTACCTGCCCACCACCGACAAGGTCAGCGGCCTCGAGAAGCGCTGATCGCCCGATCGTTTCTCCGATCTTCAGCCATGCCCGTCATCCACCGATGGCGGGCATTTTTTTTCCACTCACTCCGCCGGAGGATAAGGCAGCGAGAGGCCCGAATCCCCGAAGGCGACCGGTCCCGTCGTCAGCGCCTTGCCCCAGTAATAAAGCTGGAAGCGCGGCGTCGCCTTGGGAAAGGCGTAGATCAACAGCCAGCGGGAAGCCGCCGGCGCCACCGGTACCTCTTCATCCAGCGGCAGCAAGGATCCGTCGGGCCGCAAGGGCTCCGCGTGGGGATCGCTGCCATAGCTCATCAAGGACGCGCCATCGACGATCTCGATGTCATCGATGTCGAAAAAAGGCGTGTGACCCGACACCGTCACGTCCACCGCGACGAGACGTGCCTCGATCGCCGCCGCCGGATCCGGGGCGATCGTGCTGTATCCCGTATAGGGCCAGGCACCATTGACGACGACCCGCCCCGTCCCGAGCCCCTCCGCCTGCTGCCGCGCCCTTGCCTGGAGCACGCC
>JALRFZ010000433.1 GCA_023253615.1 Verrucomicrobiales bacterium
CAAGTGCCGAACCGGATGCGGCGAGAGGTTTCATCGATCGCCACCAGGTCAATCTCGACGCTGCCGCGATCCCAATAGACTGAGATGCGTTCGGTCAGGGAAAAGTCGCCGACTCCCAGACGACTTCGTTCCTCGTAAAGCCGCCCGACCAGGCCTTCCAGAGCGTGCCCTTCCACCAGTGCGAGACGTTCATCCGCCATGGTAACGAGATTGTCCAAGGGGCGGAATGCGGTGGCGCTGACGGGGCGTTGCAGAGCGGAAAGCCATGCCCGAAGAAAGTTGTCGCAGATGTAGTAACGTCCGCTCCGTGCCTTTTTCAGTGCGAACACCGGCAGTCGCCGTTCCACCATTCCGTATCTCTCGGAAAGGACCTTGAGGTATCCTCCGATCTGCTTCGCCTCGCCACCCCGGGAGACCTTGCCGATCGCTGCTTCGATTTCCGCGTTCGTGCTTCCGGGATTCTCCGCGAGATGTTGGAGAACCATGTCGTACCTTCCACGCAATTCCCTGAGGAACCAATTGTCAGCCTCTCCCCGCAAAGGTGACGAGCTTGAGAAAAACATTCGTTGGAGAAACTCCTTTCGATCGGAGGCCAGAACGCCCTGTTCGAAGGCATCACGGTAGAACTTCGGCACTCCTTCAAACAAGTTCCAAAGGAAGAGAAGCCGACAAGGGTCTTCGTCCGCGTGGGTGCGAAGGATTTCGAGGATCGAGCGGATGTCCAGATGACCGAGCATCAGGCGATCCGTGGTCCGATTGAAGAGCGGTGCGTCGCGGTCCTCCAACAAGGCTGTCATCTCGGAGTGGATGGAACCCAGCACGATCAAACCGCCTTTCACTTCCGGATTTTTGGCGAGGTGATCGACTTCCGCCTGAAGAAGAGAGCAGAAATCACCCAGTTGCTTGCGATGAAAGTACTGGAACTCGTCGATCGCAACGATGTGGCCGGATTCCGCAAGTTGTCCGATGAGTTTCGCCAAGGTGCCAAGACAAGAGACACGTTCGGAGATTCCGAAGGTCTCCAGATAGCCGTTGCATGCGGCTACCACACCGACGGGGTCGGAGTCGGGGATCTGGAGGTAAAGAGTGCGATCCAGCCTCGTTTTGCCGAGAGCCTCATGAATCAGAGAGGTCTTTCCGATGCGGCGTCGACCGGAGATCTGCAAAAAGAACCAACGATGACGATCCAGGATCGAACGAAGCTGGCCAAGTTCGGTCTGGCGGCCGTAGAACTCCCAGGTTTTGGGCGGCTGGCGCATCAATGGGTAACGTATAGTATAAAAATTTTTACGTTATGCAAGTCAGTGTCGTGATTCCTTGATAGAAAACGATTTCAGCCAATTTCTTTCGATTGACGGCGTCTTGGTGGACGAGGCGTGAGGGATCCCGGGTCACCGGTCTTCCACGACGAGAGTCTCGAGTTTCTCATCCCAAGTGATGCGAAGCTCGGGGTTCATCTTTCTCCAGATTTCGAGAAGCTCGGAGACCCGGTAGAGCTTTTCGGGCTCTACCGACACGCGGCGACCACGGGGTTCCTGATAGCGTTCAGTCTCGATCTTCGGGAATCGTCCGGTCAGCTGCCATAATCTCCAATCGATGCCGCCGTTTTCGACTTCGTTTTGGTGCAGTCGGAAAGCGACCTCGTTGTAGGTCGTGATCTTCTTGTTCTCGGGCAGCCCACCGCCGATCGCCGGCACGTCTACCACCACCCGGAGGTTTCCAGGCGCCCATTGGACCCGCAGTTCCGAAATGCCGCCTTCCTCTGGTAGATCGATCGGGATAACACCGTCCGATTCGGGCGTGAACGGTAGCTCTTTCCAGTGTCCTCCGTCGATCCGGCCTTCGATGCGGCGGATCAGATCCCCGGAAAATGATCCCACGAGAAACGCCGTTCTTGTTACGGCACCGTCCTTCACGCGAACCAGGTGAGGCGGATCCCCCGGGGTGAGACTCCGGCCACCATTGCTGCGGCGGAATTCGCCGTTTTCAATTCCGGCGATCTCGATCCGGATACCGCCTCGTTGGAAGGAAGCGCCCGCCTTCGCGGGAATCGGATCACTCTCGTGATCTCCTTCGGGGCGCAGGTCCCAGGCCAATCGCATCGCGGAGGAATGCCAGGTGAACATTTCCGCGGAACCCATTACTCCGCCCTTCAACGACCGGGCGTGACTCGCATGTGAACCGAAGCGATTTCCCGCATCGAAACAGGAAAATCGGTCATTCCATGTGCGGTCTGTTTGGAGGAAAAGCAAAGCCACCACCTCGGTGGCGGGGTAGCGGTTGATATCGACGTGAATCACCGGCTCTCCTCGCTCATCCGGGAGAAAGCTCGTTCCTGCGAGGGCGCGTTTCACCGCGTCGAAAGCTTGAGCATCGAGTGGTCGACCCGCGAGATCCCGCATCGGGATGGTCCGCAGTTCTTTCAACGCACCCGACCCATCGATTTGTGGCAACACGAGAGAAGCGAAGGCGAGTTTTCCCGAACACCAGCTTGCCGAAAACCGGCCTTCCGAGTCCGCGAAAATCAACTCCGAGACCCCTTCGACGAATCGATGGGGAGACGTGATTTCCAACTCATCCTCGCCGAGACGGGTGAGCGTCGCCCTCGCCTCGACGGAGGGCGGTCCGTCGCCAAACATTATGCTCCACGAGTTGTCCTGCTCAGGTGGCAGAGGCTCGTGGAGAGAGAGGGGAGGGATCCCATCAACCGTGGCCCATCGCGTCACAAGCACGAGGACTCCCACGATCAGGATGAAACCGAGTCCCTGCGATTTGGTCATGCAGCCGAGGACCTCAACAGTCCGCGAGCAGCTTGCGGTTTTTCCAGACGTAGCTCAAGCCCGAAACAAGGGTCAGGATCAGGGCGACCCAGATGAGAATCTGCCCGAGCACGTGTGGTCCGAGGCCGCGCCATTCGAGGACGGGGCTGAGCCAGGCGAGCAGGGGCTCCTTCGCGGCGAGGACGATGAGGAAATAGATCACCGCGATGATCTGGAAGGCCGTCTTGTATTTGCCGAGATTCTCCGCGGCAAGCACGATGCCCTCCGCCGAAGCGACGAGGCGCAGGCCGGTGACGAGGAATTCTCGGGCGAGAATGAGGACGACGATCCAGGCGGGAATGAATCCTTGTTCGCTGAGCATCACGAATCCCGCACACATCAGCACCTTGTCGGCGAGCGGGTCCATCAGTTTTCCGAAATTCGTGATCAGGTTCCGCGCCCGGGCGATCTGACCGTCTAGGAGGTCGGTGTAGGCGGCGATCGAGAAGACGGCGAGGGCGACCGTGCCCGCGTGCGGGATCCCGTCGATGGAGAGCACCCCGACGAACACGAAGGTCAGGATGAGCCGGGCGACGGTGAGCTGGTTGGGCAGATTCATGCGGGGGAAGCGGCGCATCTTACGGCGGGGAGCGGACGCGGGCAAACGGATCGGAGGAAGTTTTTCGTGACCCGAGAGGGTCGGTTGAGGCATCCAACCCTCTTTAGTCGAAGTATTCGAAGACCCGCCGCGGCGAGCAGGCCCACTGGCGGACCGTGGCCGGGGCGGTGGGGGTGTGGCGTGTGCCTCCGGCCCAGGGCGAAAAGGCGGGGAGAAAGATTTCGCGGCAGGCGTCGGGCGCTTCCTCGATCACGAGCGAAGGGAGACGGAGACGGGTACCGCTGCCGTCGTTGAAATTCACCGAGGGATGGACGTGCCCCCGGATGCGGCTGCCCCGATCGGGAGCGGGACGCGTGAGATGGCCGTGCTCGAAGAAGACGTCGCCATGCCGCCAGTCGTCGATCCATTGGAACTCGCGTCGGATCGGCCCGCGATCGTGGTTGCCGGCGATGAGGACGATGTGTGAGGCGAGCGTATGGACGCGGGTGAGCCAGGCGATGGCTTCGTCGGGCGCGGCAGATCCATCGACGACGTCGCCGACGAGGACGAGCGTTTCCGGCTGCCAGTCGCGGACGAGGCTCTCCAGGCGCGAGGCGATCGTTTCCATCCCCCACATCGGCCAGAGTCCGCCTTCGCGGCGGCGGTTGGCTTCGTAGCCGAAATGGAGATCGGCCACCGCGAGCCATCGGGCCGCGGGATCGACGAGGGCGAGGCGCCCGTCGAGGATCAGTCCGTGGCCGATCTCCGCGACGGCGGCGCTTGCCGGGGGAGGGGAATGGCCGGTTGATTTTTCGTTCGGGTCGATCATGCTGCGGTCCGCAATTTTCAATACGCCACGCCACGCTATGTCAGAAGATACCGAAGTGCCACCGACGGAAGATTTGGGAACCCTCCTGAAGGTCCGACGCGAGAAAATGGATCACCTCCGCGCCCTCGGGGTCGATCCCTTCGGCAAGGGATTCGAGACGACTCATGCCCCCGGCACGCTGCGCGAGGCTTTCGCGGAGGGGATGGAGGTCCGTGTCGCCGGGCGCATCACGGCCCTGCGTGACATGGGCAAGAGCAACTTCCTCGATCTCTCGGATCTGAACGGCCGCATCCAGGCCTTCGTGAACCAGAAGGAAATCGGCGAGGAGGCCTGGGCGATCTACAAGAATCTGGATATCGGCGATTGGCTCGGTGTCTCGGGCGAGACCTTCCTGACGAAGACGGGCGAGCCGTCGGTGAAGGTGAAGGAGGTGACGGTGCTTTCGAAGTCGCTGCGTCCCATGCCGTCGAAGTGGCATGGCGTCGTCGATCCGCAGATCAAGTACCGCCAGCGATACCTCGACCTCATCGCGAACGAGCGCTCGCGGGAGATTTTCAAGAAGCGCTGCCTGATGGTCGCGGAGATCCGCCGCTACCTGCAGGACCGCGGCTTCTTCGAGGTGGAGACGCCGATGCTCCAGGACGTGCCCGGCGGCGCCGCGGCGCAGCCCTTCGAGACGCATCACAATGCGCTGGGGATGGACATGTATCTCCGCATCGCGCCGGAGCTCTATTTGAAGCGTCTCCTCGTCGGCGGTTTTGAAAAGGTCTTCGAGTTGAACCGGAGTTTCCGCAACGAAGGCATCAGCCGCCGCCACAATCCGGAGTTCACGATGCTGGAGGCCTACTGGGCCTATGCCGATTTCGAAAAGATGGCCGACCTCGTGGAGGATCTCGTCTGTCATCTCGCGGAGAAGTATTGCGGCGGACTCCTCATCGAGCATCGCAATGCCGATGGCGAGGCGACGAAGACGATCAATCTCTCGCGTCCTTGGAAGCGCGCGCCCTATCGTGACCTCGTCTCTGGCGCGGCGGGTGATGACTGGTGGTCGCTTGATACGGCGGCGAAGCGGGCGCGTTGTCACGAACTCGGGGTGGAGGTCTCGCCGGGAATGGAGGATTACGAGATCTCGCAGCAGGTCTTTGAAAAACTCGTCGAGGAAAAGACGATCGATCCGGTCTTTGTCACGCACGTTTCGAAAGAGCTCGTGCCGCTGGCGAAGCAGAACGGGCAGGATGATTCCATCGTCGATGTCTACGAACTGATCATCAACGGCGCGGAGATTTCGCCCGGCTATTCGGAGTTGAACGATCCCGACGTGCAGCGCCGCCGTCTCGAGGAGCAGGCCGGCGAAGAGGTGCAGAAGATCGACGAGGATTTCCTCCTGGCGCTTGAATACGGCATGCCGCCGGCCGGTGGTATCGGCATCGGCATCGACCGTCTCATGATGATGCTGACGGGTGCCGAATCGATCCGCGACGTCGTGCTCTTCCCGCAGTTGAAACGCAAGGAATGATCACGGTGCGGGTCCTCACGCTTCGCGCGGGGTGCGGGCGATCCATTCGATCGCGGTCTCGCCGCCTTCGGGATCCTTGACGAGCCGGATCCGGCACAGGCACGGATGATGCCCGCCGTCGGCGTCGGTGAACCCGGGGGGATGATCGCGGAGCCGCTCCGACTCGCGGAGACGGTTGAGAAGATTTGCGAATTCACCCGGCTCTCTGAGAAAGGTGGCGGGATTGAGACGTCCGATCGCGGGGCGCGAGCCGATCCCGAGGAGGGCGGCCGCGGCGCCATTCGAGAGCTGGATGAGCCCGTCGAGTCCGGTCACGAAACAGGCATCGGTCGTCGTCTCGAAGAGGCGCCGGAAACGTTCCTCACTCTCGCGCAATGCGTCTTCGGCCAGATGACGTTGGGCGGGTTCGTGGCCGAGGCGGCGGTTCCACAGGCTGATCAACGCGATGACGAGGGCGGCGCATCCCAGGACGATGAGGCAGACGGTGATCACCTTCCGGCTGCTCCACAGTCCGGAGATCTCGACGAGGACCCACTCCTGATAGACCTGATAGCGCTCCTGCGGGGTGATGGAGTCGATCGTTTTTTCGAGGATCTGATGCAGCTCGGGGAGGTCGCGTCTCACCGCGACGGCGGGATCGAAATGGAGCTGGGTCGGTCCCGTGATTTTCAGGTTCGTCAAGGCGTGCGCCTGGATCAGGTGTGAGGCGACGCCGAGATTCTCCACCATGGCGTCGGCGCCGCCGGAAGAAACGAGTCGCAGCGCCTCCAGCGAATCAGCCGTATGCCGAAGCGGGATCGAAGGGTGGGGCAGGGTGGATCGGCGCTATAGCGGATCACGGGATTCCGCGGGAGCCAGGCGCGTTCTTCCGGGGTGATTGCGACCTCCCGCGCGGAGGCAGCTGTGGTGGCCGAAGCACAAACGAGGAGAGCAAGTGAAGCGATGAAGGAGCTGGGGTTGCGCGCGGGCGATTCGATGGGGGCGGTGAAAGAAATCGATTCCTGATCGGTGGGAGGGCGCTATCAACCCCGGCGGAATCGGTAAAGCGGCGGGTGAATCGAAAACGCCGTGATGCCGGAGCGGCAACCTCACTTCGACAATTTCCCCGCGATGTCTTTGGCAAAGTAGGTCAGGATCATGTCGGCTCCGGCGCGTTTGATGCCGATGAGGGATTCCATGGCGACCTTTTCCTCGTCGATCCAGCCGTCTTTGGCGGCGGATTTGATCATGAGGTATTCGCCGCTCACCTGATAGGCGGCGATGGGAAGGTCGAAGGCATCGCGAAGGGTGCGGATGATGTCGAGATAGGGTCCGGCGGGTTTCACCATGATCATGTCGGCACCCTCGGCGACATCGAGCTCGGCCTCGCGCAGCGCTTCGCGTCGGTTCGTAGGATCCATTTGATAGGTCTTTTTGTCCCCGGCCTTGGGGGCCGAGTCGAGCGCGCCGCGGAATGGCCCGTAGTAGGCGGAGGCATATTTGGCGGTATAGCTGAGGATGGAGACTTCCTCGTAGCCGGCCTCATCGAGCGCGGCACGGATCTCGCCGACCCGGCCGTCCATCATGTCGCTGGGCGAGACGATGTCGGCACCGGCCTCGGCGTGGCAGAGGGCCTGCCGGCAAAGGATGGCGACGGTCTCGTCGTTGAGGATCTTCAGATCACCGTCGGGCATCCTTTCGACGACGCCATCATGACCATCGGAATTGTAGGGATCGAGGGCGATGTCGGTGATGACGGTGATGCCGGGATAGGCCGATTTCACCGCGCGGACGGCGCGCGGGATGAGCCCGTCGGGGTTGTGGCATTCCTCACCGCGCGGCGTCTTGAGAAAGTCGGCGATCTTGGGGAAAAAGACGACGGCGCGGACGCCGGCATTCCAGGCTTCGCCCACTTCACCGACGAGACCTTCGAGACTCCAGCGATGACAGCCGGGCATGGAGGCGATGGGATCGTTCTGCGGTTCGTCGTGGAGAAACAGCGGGTAGATCAGGTCCGCCGGGGTCAGCACGGTCTCACGGACGAGCCCGCGGACGGATTCGCTCTTGCGGTTGCGGCGCGGGCGGAGCGGGAGATTCAGTTTTTCGGACATAACTCGTAGCCTTCCTTGGTGTCTTTCACTTCCCAGCCGAGGGCGGAGATTTCGTGGCGGAGCCGGTCCGCTTCCGGCCAGTCCTTGGCAGCCTTGGCGGCGCGGCGGGCTTCGGCGAGAGCCGCGATTTCGGAGGGAGCCTCGGCGGCTTCCTCGCCCGCCGCCGCAGGCGGGACGAGCCCCAGCGCGGCGAGGACGCGATGGAATCCGATCCTTTCGCGCGCGGCCTCTTCGGGAGTAAGCGATTCGACCTTCACCGCCTTGATCGCCGTGAAGACGCGGCCGAGGGACTCGGGCGTGTTGAGATCATTCTGGAGCGATTCGAAGGCGCTTTGGAAAGAGGCACCCTTTTTCACGGTGAGCAGCGTCTCGTAGGGAGGAATGTCAGGATCGCCCGATTTGGCGGCGAGGGCGGCATCGAACTTCGCGAGGCGTTGCAGGGCCTGTCTCGCACCGAGGAGGGCGGGGAAGGTCTCGTTCCCCTCGGCGTCCTTCGCCACGAAATTGAGCGGCTGGCGGTAATGGGCCGAGATGAGGACGTAACGGAGCTCGGCGGGGGAGAAGCCTGCTTTCGCGAGCTGATCGAGGGTGTAGAAATTGCCGAGGCTTTTCGACATCTTGCCTCCATCGACGAGGAGGTGGGTGAGGTGGAACCAGTGATCGGCCATGACGTGGCCGGTGCAGGCCTCGCTCTGGGCGATCTCGTTTTCGTGATGGGGGAAGACGAGATCGACGCCGCCGGAGTGGAGATCGAAGCTGTCGCCGAGATATTCGCGGCACATCGCCGCGGCCCACACCGCCGTAGGCCTGGGCGGAGGCGCCATAGAACAGGCCAGGGATCCAGGCGTCACCGCTGGAGAGGGTGAGGGTATTGGTGAAGCCGGGGATGCCGTCAAGGTCGATGTCCTGGGCCCGCAGGGCGTTGAGCACACCGGACAGGCGGGGCGCATTGTCCAGCGCC
>JALRFZ010000129.1 GCA_023253615.1 Verrucomicrobiales bacterium
TCTTCGGCGGGGAGGATCCGGCCAACTCGGTGACGCCCGCCTGGGGCACGAGCGTGCCGCGCGAAAACCACGCGAGCATCTCTCCGTTTGCGACCGGCTCCGCCGAAGGCGGAGGCTACGCCGAGAGCCTTTTCCGGGAAAAAGTGGTGAAAGACGCGGCCGCGGACGCTCACGAACCGGGGGCCTTCGCCACCAAAATGGCACCCGCGTTTTCCCCGGGCATGGACGCACCGTCCCCCGCCTCCCCCGGGCGCGATTGCCAGGAATTCGTCATTCTCGATGGCGACGGCCGTCCGATGAAGGCGATGTCGAAGGAGGAAGAGGAGGACTTCGCCAAAAACTTCTTCAAATACGACAACGCCCGCACCAAACCCACCTGGGTGACGCGGCTCCGCAAAAAGATCATCCGCATGCTCGTTTTCTTCTGCGTGATCGGCGCGATCGGCGCGGGGGCTTCCTTCTTCGTCCCCAAGGAGACCCTGCTCGTGTGGAAGGAAAAAGCCATCAAATGGCTCGAGCCCGGCATGGCCATCCTCGACTATCTCCCCGCGGGCCTTCGTCCCGACTGGCTTCCCCAGACCGATTTCGGCATTGATACGGGTGTCGACGAAAACGGCCAACCGAAGAAGAAGATGAATGCCTTCGAAGGGCTCGACAAGCTGAAGGGAGACATCGGCGACATGCGCGGGGCCGCCGACGAACAGCTCGAGGAACTGAAGAACTTCTGACAACGGCGGGCGCCGCCCGCCCGCGATCAAACGCCCATGTAGGCCAGTTTCCCGGCGGTGGCGGCGATGTCGTCGGCACCGTCGAGAAGTTCGCCGATCGGATCCCACTGGCCGGCGAGGAAGGCATCGCGCGCCGTGCTCGGGATCGTCACGGGCACGCTTTCCGCTCCGTAGCGGACTTCGCATTTCTCGATGTCGATCTCGATCAAGAGAGAAGGATCGGCATTCACCGCGGCACCGAGCTTCTCGATGTCCGCGGCCGCAGCGAGCACGCAGGGAATGCCGAGGGTGGCACAGTTGCCGAAAAAGATCTCCGCGAAGCTCTGCGCGATCACCGCGCGGAATCCCGCCTTGCTGAGCGCCTGCGGAGCGTGCTCGCGCGAACTGCCGCAACCGAAGTTGATGCCGGAGATGAGAATGCCCGCGCCCTCAAAACGCGGATCGTTGAGCGGATGCTCCTTCAAATTGCCGTCCTGATCGTGGCGCACGTCATGGAAAAAGTATTCGCCGAGACCGTCGAAGGTGACGCACTTCATGAAGCGCGCGGGGATGATGCGATCGGTATCGATGTCGGAACCGGGGACGTAAACGCCGCGGCCGGCGACGGAGGTGATTTTTTCCAGAGGCATGGCGGGAATATGGCTGAGAGCCGGATTCATCGCCCCTGCCCCCGCCATTCTCAAGCGGAAAAGCCCGGCGCCGGCCGTCCTTTCGGAAATCCGCGCATTGCCAAACCACCCGATTCCCGGCACCATTGGCGAAACCCATGAACCGCCCCATCCTGCTCTGCCTCGCCACCTTCGCCTACGGCGCGTCCCTTTTTGCCGCCGATGAGGATTACGTTCCCGGTCCCGACGCCATGGTGAAGGAGGGCGTGCCACAGGGAAAGGTGACCCAACACACCTGGAAGAGCGCGGTCTTCCCCGGCACCGAACGCGATTACTGGATCTACGTGCCCGCCCAATACGACGGATCGAAGCCGGCCTGTCTCATGGTCTTCTTCGATGGTGGTGGGTTTGTTAGTGAAAAAGGAGCCTTCCGCGTGCCCGTCGTCTTCGACAATCTCATCCACGCCGGTGAAATGCCGGTGACCGTCAGTGTCTTCGTCAATCCGGGAGTGATCCCGCCTGCGAAGGAGGGCCGGGAAGCGCGCAAAAACCGCAGCTTCGAATACGACACCCTCAGCGATCAGAACGCGCGCTTCCTCCTCGAGGAACTGCTCCCCGAAGTCGGCAAGAGCGTGAAACTTTCCGCGAATCCAGATTGCCGCGGCGTCTGCGGGAACAGCTCGGGCGGGATCGCCGCCTTCACCGTGGCGTGGGAGCGGCCTGACTCCTTCCGCAAGGTGGTGAGCCATATCGGCAGCTTCACCAACATCCGCGGCGGCCACGTCTATCCCGCCCTCATCCGCAAGACCGAGCCAAAGCCGCTCCGCGTCTTTCTCCAGGAAGGTGAGAACGATCTCGACAATCTCCATGGGAATTGGCCGCTCGCGAACCGCCAGATGGAGGCGGCGCTGAAATT
>JALRFZ010000545.1 GCA_023253615.1 Verrucomicrobiales bacterium
AGGCGGCGCGACGGCCTTGCGGCGTCTCGGGCAGGACCGTGCCCAACTCCGCCGTGCCGCTCAAGACGGAGAGCACGCCCGGCTTCACCTTCGGGCCTTCAGCGAAGGGATCGCCGCCGGTGAGGATCGAAGTCTGCTCCAATTCTCCCGAAGCCAGCGGATTCCCCGGCATCCGCAGGGGGGCGAAAACGGTTTTCATTTCCCGGGTTCCCCCCGTGTAGACGGCGAGAGCGTAGGGCTCGTAGCGCTCCATCTCCCAGCGGAGCCGTTCGAGCCCCTTCCGCGCGACTCGCTCCAGCCCGAATTGCTCCGGGGTGAAGCCGACCAGCTTGGGAGGGAACCCGCCCTCGGCGACGCCCTCCTTCATCAGCGCGTTGCGAGCCGCCGAGAAGACATCGGAAAAGTCGCGTCTACCTCCCTTGTCCGCATTTTTTTCCGCATCGGCCACCGCGGCGTTCCACCGCGCGGGATCCTTTCCGTTCTCCCGGTACCAGGCCTGTGCGTTCTCCAACAGAACCCGGTCGAGAGAGGCCAGGGTGGCGCGGTATTCCTCCTGCCTTTTCCCGAGATAGGCACGCTCTTCGAACCCCCGGGTGTTTTCGTCAGGGAGAAAGGCCGCCTCCCGTTCCGCGAGCTGCGTGGTCGCGAAGACCGCCTGAATCGAATAATAATCGAGCGTCGGCACCGGGTCGAACTTGTGATCATGACAGCGGGCACACTCCAGCGAATGGGCGAGGAAGGTCACGCCGACGCTGTTCGTCACATCGTCGAGGAAGCGCTGCCGCGCGATCTTCGCGACCTCCATGCCCGTCAATTCCCACGGCCCCATGCGGAGGAAGCCGGTTGCGACGAGCAGCGCGGGATCCGTCGGATCGATCTCGTCGCCCGCGATCTGCGCCTTGACGAATTGATCGTAGGGTTTGTCCGAGTTGAAGGATCGCACGACATAGTCGCGGTAGCGCCACGCATTGCCCCGCTCGTAATCGTTGGCAAATCCGCTGCTGTCCGCGTAGCGCACCACGTCGAGCCAATGCTGCGCCATGCGTTCACCGTAGTGGGGCGAGTCGAGAAGGCGGTCAATGAGATTGCGGATTGCGGATTCGGTCGAACCGGCGTCCCGGTTTTGGATTGAGTCGGTTTCGAAGGTGGCAATCTCTTCGGGCGTTGGTGGCAGTCCGGTGAGGTCGAAGGTGGCGCGGCGGATGAAGGTCTTTGGATCGGCGGCGGGGGCGGGAGTCACGCCTTCGGGCATGTGCTTCGCGAGGAGCACATCGATCGGATTCTCTCCATTCTCCAATCCGAAATCCACAATCCGCAATGGCAAGTATCCCCACAACCCCTCCGGTTGATAACGCCGGTTCGTCCACTCCGGCGAGAGGCCGCCCGCCGTTTTCACGACGATGCCGTCCTCCGCCTCCCAGGCTTTGGCATGGGCTTCGGCGATCGCTTTGGCTTTTGCCTCATCCGGCCACGGGGCACCGGCGGTGATCCAGTCCTCGATCCATTTCAACTGCTCGGTGTATAGTTGGTCCGCTTCTTTCGGCGGCATCGCCTCCCAGTCCTCGTGATCGCGCGTGGAGGCAAGATAGAGAGGGCTTTCTTCGGGCTTGCCAGGGACGATGCCCGGCAGCTCGCTGTCGCCGCCCTTCAATGCCGCCTCGAGCGAACGCAGATCAAATCCACCCTTGATCTTGGCCTCGTCTTCTCCGTGGCAAGCGAGACATTTCTCGTGAAAGAGCGGGATGATGCGCCGCACGAACAACTGCTCGGCATCGGTGCCTTCGGCGTGAATCCAGCTTCCGGTGCCTGACAGAACCATCGCGGTCGCGATCCGGAAGAGCGACCGCCGGATCATCGTTGTAGAAGTTTTCATGATGGGTTTGAAACAATCCCGTCCGCGGGGCGGGGAGTGCCGGAAATTCGATGTCTTCATGGTCTTGGCCGGCCCCGCTCATACATCGCGAGGATTTCCAAAGGAGAACAGGCGGTGCCCTGGATCAGGAATTCATCGATGGCACCGTTCAGGTTCCTCACCGGAAACTGGTGGCCCTCGGTCGGCAAGCCCCAGTTGCCGATTTCACAGGGGCCGAAGACAACCTCCCGTCGCGGCACGTGGAGGGCCGACACCCCGCGACCGACTTCATTTCCATCGAAGTATTGGACCACTTCTCCGCTCTCCCCGTCATAGGTGACCGCGAGATGATGCCAGCGCCCGAGACTCTCCGCTGTGAAGACCGGACGCGAGAAATACATCTGGTTCCATTTCCCCGTCCGTTCCCCACCCTCCGGCCGGTAGATGATCGAAAACATCAGACTGCCGTCCTCGTAGATCTGCCAGTGCGGTTCACCGTTCTCATATCCGTCGGTCAGGAGCAGCGAATTGTATTTCTTGTCGACACTGTCCACTTTCACCCAACAGGCCAGCGTGATCGCCTGATAGGTGCCTTCGAGATTCAAGCGGACACGGTCGCCGGGCCGTTTGAATTCGAGAGCATCTTTTTGCGGCCAACGTCCCTCCGTCCACCGGACTCCCACCGCGCCACCGGCACGCGAAGGCACCCGCGGCTCAGCCGCGTTGCGCACCAGCCTGTCCCACCGGTCGTCCCCGGGACGCTCCATCGGATAATAGCCGATCACCCCGGGATCCCGTGCGACCTGTTGTGACCAGGATTGCCAGTCCCGGTAGCGGCTCTCCGCCCGGGAGAGGCGCTGTCCGGCGAGATCCCCCAGAGGGAGAAACGAGCCTGGCGTCACCGGCAGATCTCCGTGCGCCAGGGACATGCCATCGGTCAGGCTCTCGGGGGCTTTCACTCCCGTGTGGGCGATCACTTCCCCTTCGAAGACATGCACGTCGGACGCACCATCCCTCACGTTCAGGGCGAATTCCGTACCCAGATCCTCCAACTTGAGATCCGGCGAATAGACCAGAAATCCCTTCGCCGCCGGCGGCACCCTCACCCGGATCCTGCCGGAAAGACAACGGACCTCCCAGGCCGAGATCACCTCCAGTTCGGCCCTGCCCTCGGCCAGGAGCGTTGCGCCGCTGAAAAACTCAATCTGGGCGAGGCCTGATTCGAGATTCACCCGTCCCGGCACAAGGGTGTCTCCGGCGCGGAGCCCGTCACCGGAAAACACCGCGTCCATGGTTTCACCGAGCATGGCCACGCCCGAGGAGACGCTCTCGTCCTCCGTCGCCGGACGGCTCATCCAGAAAGCACCCGACACCACGATCGCTGCCGCCGCGGCAAGAATGGCAAGCACGACGGGACGCGTGCGAGTCTTCCTCCGCGCCGCCACCGACGTGATCCTTCCGGTCGAAACGCTCGGTTCGCGGAGGAGCCGCGCGTGGAGATCGGCGAGCTCGAGATACAGCCGTCTTGCCTCCCAATCGTCTCGCAGGATGGATTCGAGCCGTTCCCGTTCCTCCGGAGAGATTTCCCCATCGAGGCATGCGTGGATGAGCGATCCGGGATTCATGCGAGCCCCTCCGTTTCCAAATGCCGGGTGACACAGTCGTGCAGACGCCGCCGCAGCCCCTCGAGATTCCGGAACAAGGTGCGGCGGCTCAGGGAAAAGCGCCGCATCATCGACTCGGCACTTTCGTGGCGCGCGTAGCGGCTCGTGAGAAGCGCGCGGTCGTCCGGTGTCAGTTTTTCCAAACAACGATCGAGGAGACGCAGACGTTCCTCGAGCACCGGCTCGTGTCGTTCGCGCTCCGCGGCGAGCAGATCGATGACGTCTTCGCTGAAAAGCAGGGGCGAACGCGACGACTTGCCGCGGTGCTTCTGCACCTGCAGATAGGCGAATCGATAAGCCCACGGCAGGAAGGGACGCGCCGGATCATATTGGTCGAATTTCCTGAACAATGCCACACTGGTCTCCTGCAGGATGTCCTTTGCATCCGCCTCCACCGGCACCAGACTGAAGATGTAACGGAAGAGCCGCTCCTGATGCTCCGTGAGAAGCAAAATGAGGGATTCCGTGGAGGATTTCTGGGGTTCGCCGGACATGAAACGTCTTGCCTCGTCAGGATTATCCCCGGATTCCGCCTCCGGGTGCCAGAATTTTTTGCCAAATCACTCCTCCCCAACCTCACGCGCCCGTCTCGTAAATCCGGAACAGTCCCGAGTGATCCAGATCTCCGTGACCGAGTTCGTGCACGAAATGCTCCCAAAGTTGTCTCGAATTCGCAAGCGTCGATGACTTCAGCCCGACCCGTTCGGCCAGTTCGCTCATGAGCCGGACGTCCTTCAACTGCAGCTCGCTCCGCCCCCCAGGGGCAAAGTCGCGCCGCACCATGCGGTCGCCGTGCAGCTCGAGGATGCGGCTTTCCGCGAAGCCGCCGCGCAGGGCCTCGCGCACGAGCGCCGAGTCGACGCCCGCAAGCTCCGCCAATCGCAGCGCCTGCGCCACCGCGTCGATCGTCTGGGCAACGATGAGTTGGTTCGCCAGCTTCGTCACCTGGCCTGCTCCCTGCGCGCCCATGTGCGTGACCTTGCCTCCGACGACCTGGAGCACTGGCAGGACCCGCGCGAAGGTCGCGGCTTCGCCCCCGGCCATGATCGTGAGATTTCCCGCCTCCGCACCGACCTGACCTCCCGACACCGGGGCGTCGATCCATTGACCGCCCCTCGCACGGATGCGTTCGGCAAAAGCCAGCGTCTCGCTGTATCCGGTCGTGCCGAAGTCGATCACGACCACACCGGGGACGATGACCGGCTCGATCCAGTCCACGACCGAGGCGACGACCTCGTTGTGGGTGAGGTTGAGGCAGATCACGCCATCCCCCGCCCCCGCCCCCGCCCCCGCCCCCGCCCCCGCCGCCACCGCCGCGGCCACGGCCCCGGGATCGGACGCGACATTCATGCCCCGCTCCGCGGCGAGACGGGCGCGGGCTTCGCTGCGGTTCCACACCGTCATCTCCGCACCCGCGTCCTGGAGGTGCCGCGCCATGGGCCAGCCCATGTTGCCGAGTCCGATGAATCCGATCTTGTGTCCTGCGAGGGTTTCGCTCATCTTCGCACCCTAACTGTTTTTCCCTCAGGAACAAGATACCGAATGAAAGTGGTCATTACCGGCGGCGGAGGTTTCCTCGGCAGCCAACTCGCAAAACGCCTCCTCGAACGCGGTGCCCTCACCGGTCCCTCGGGATCCCCCGAGCCGATCGATTCCATCGTGCTCTTTGACGCCCAGTTCGCTCCCTCTGTTGAAGCCATGGCCACCCAAAAGGGTCAAGCGATCGACCTGACCCTGTTGACCGCCGACATGGGCGACCGCGACGCCGTCTTTGCCGCGATCGACCGCGACGACCTCGCCGTTTTCCACCTCGCTTCGATGGTCAGCGGCGAATGCGAGCAGCGCTTTGACGACGCGATCCGCGCGAATCTCGACGGAGGCCGCCACCTCCTTGAGGCCCTGCGCCAGCGCGAGGGCCTGCCCCGCATCGTCTTCGCGAGCAGCGTCGCCACCTACGGAGGTCCCGACATGCCCGACCGGGTCAGCGACCTCACCAAACGCACCCCGCAGACCACCTACGGGATGACCAAGGCGATCATCGAGCTGATGATCAGCGACTACTCGCGCAAGGGCTTCCTCGAGGGACGATCCGCGCGCCTTCCCACCATCATCATCCGTCCCGGAAAACCCAATGCCGCGGCCTCGAGCTGGGCGAGCGGGATGTTCCGCGAGCCGCTCAATGGCGAACCGTGTTACCTGCCCGTGCATCGCGACCAGTGCCATCCCGTGCTCGGGTATCGCGATGTGATCGAGTCCTTCATCGCTCTGCACGAGGCCGATCCCTCCGTGCTCGAGCCCGACCGCGCGTATGTGTTGCCGAGCCACCGCATCACCGTGGCCGAGGGGTTGACGGTGATGGAGCAGGTCGCGGCCGAGTTCGGGATTCATCCCGGGCTGGTCATCGATGATCCGAGCCCGGTGATCCAGGGGATCGTTGATACCTGGCCCACGGCAACGGATGGGAGCCGTGCGTTGAAGATCGGCGTACCCCAGCCCAAGCCGCTCGCGGAGATCGTGCGGGATTACCTGCGCGATTTTGTGGTGACGTGAGGGGGGGGGGACGTTCCAGGAACGCCCGTCGGAAGCGTCGCCGCTTCCGCTACTGCTGACGCGTTCATCGGAGCGAAAACGTAGCGGAACGGGCTACCGTTCCGACCGATCGTCCAGGGACGTCCGACCTCGGAAACGTCGCCGCTTCCGCTATGCCTTTCCTACCCTGCGAATTCCTCCATCCAGACCGTTTCCTTCCGACGGATCGACTCCTGCGCGGCAAGGCAGACGGCGACGGCGCGACGGGCGGAGGCGCCGTCGTTGAGGGGCACGCGGTCGTGCCGGAGGCATTCGAGAAAATGCTCGAGCTGCGGTTTGATCCCGCGGTCGATGCGACCGGAGCTGTCAACGAAGTTCGCGGCGTCGCCCTCATCGGCGATCTGCATCACGGCACGCTCGGGTGTATCAAATCGATGATGGACGAGCTCGAGGGCCTGGTTGCGCGTGTCGATGCGGCCCTTGTCGCCGCAGGCGCCGATCTCGCAATCGCCACCCTTCGGCGCGAACAAACACAACTCGAGCGAGGCGCGGCGTCCGCCCTCGTATTCGACGAGGATCTGGGCGTTGTCGAGAATCTCGCGGTCTTTCAGCACGTTCGTGCCGCCGTGGGCGCTGACGCGGACGGGGGCGCAGTCCATCATCCAATTGAAGAGGTCGAAATGGTGCACGTTTTTCTCGAGGATGGCCCCGCCCGTGACCGCCTCGCTGGAGCGCCAGCCGGGACGCATCGGTCCGCGGAATTCGCGGCACCACATCAGTTGCAGGTCGCCGATCTCGCCCCGGTCGATCATTTCCTTCATGTGCCCGTAGAGACGCTGGAAGCGCATCTCGTGCCCGATCTGGAGGATGCGCCCGGCATCGGCGGCCGCGGCGATGATGTCGTCGCATTCGGCAAGCGTGAGTCCGAGCGGCTTTTCGCAAAAGACATGTTTGCCCGCCCGCAGCGCGGCCATCGCGGCGGCGTGGTGCTGGTCGTTGGTCAGGGCGATGACGATGGCGTCCAGATCATCGAGGGCCACGACCTCGCGCCAATCGGAAAAGGTGCGGAGCACGTCTCCACCGATGGCCTTCGCGGCGGCGAGACTCTCATCACTGCGGCTGCTCGCCGCGGTGACGGCGACGCCATCGAGGGCGACGAGATTGCGGAGGTGTGCCTCGCGGCCGAACCAGCCGGCGCCGAGGAGACCGATGCGGAGGGTGGATGAGGATGACATGATTTGGATGGGTTTTGCGTTCAAGAGCCGACCAAACAGGGCGTAATCCCTGCGATACCTGCCAGAACAGAGAATCCAGCATGCCTGATCTCCGCCATTCGGAAGACTCCGATCGATCCGACGGGAATTTGGTCGGAAAGTTTGCGGGCAAGTCGGCGGGTCCGGAAGAAAAACCATCCGTGCAGTGCGGCAGTGGCAATCAAAACACCATTCAGCCAACGCAGGGTCGAGCCCCCATCATCGAACCATGGAATGACCATCACGATGCCGATCGAAAGCATCAATGTGGAATGCAGATACTGAAACCATTTCGGCTCCAGGGCATCCAGGATGTTCGAAGGAATCCGCTCACGCGATTCGGCCTCGAACCGGTTCCTTCGAATCGTCGAGATGACGAGAAAGACCAATACGCCGAAGGCGATCAACGAAATCAGAATTACCCAAACCACGTTCATCTCAAGCGATCGCGCTGGATCTCTCTTCGGGCACGGTCTCTTCCGCCGCCTCCTCCTTCTCCCCGACTTCCGTGAGATCGCGTTTCTGCCTCCCCTCTCCCCGCACCGGCCGCTTCCGGAAGACAAAGCGCAGCACCGAGACAACCACATGCATCGCGCAGATCGCCGTCATTGCGAGCATCAGCATCGTGAAGGGATCGCGGTGGTCGAAGGTCTCTTTCAGATAAGCGGGCAGCATCCGCCCGATCCCGAGTCCCGCACCCATGAGGGAGGCGAGGAAGGCGATCTGGAGTCCGGTCTTGCGCAGGAGCAGGGCGATGAGGACTCCGAGGAACATGGCCGCGCCGACGAAGGCGGGAATGGCGGAGGTCAGGGTCTGTGCGGGTTCGCCGCGATCCTCCCAGCCGTAATACGAGACCGCCCCGACTCCCAGCAGGAGCAACGCGCAGACAAAGGTGAAGATCCTCATGGCGGTTTTGTCAGGGTTCGGATGACGCCGCCACGGGACCTGGTGCGACGACTCCGGCTGCGAGCGTTTCGGCGAGGGGCTGGGCGATCTCGCTGCCGAAAGCGAGCGGACGGATCGGGCTGAACCGGTCGCGCCCGATCCAGAGGCCCCAGGTATGCGTCCCGCTGAAGCCGAAGTGCCAGGCGTCGGTGAAGGTCGGGGTGGTGCCGGATTTGCCCCGCGCCCCGGGCACGGCGGAGACGGCGGGCAAAGCCGAGGCGACGGACCGCGCGGTCGATTCCCTCAAGGCCCGCGCCGGGGCGTTGGCGGAGGGACGCGCCACGACCTTACCGAAGGAATCGCGGATCTCGCGGATGAGCCGGGGAGCGGGCGCGGGAGTGCCGCCGTTGGCGAAGACGGTGTAGGCCCGCGTCAGTTCGGTGAGGCTGGCCTCGCTCGCGCCGAGGAGGCTGCCGGGGATCCCGCGGAGCTCGCTGTTGATGCCGCTGGCCCGCGCGACGCGGCGGAGACGCTCGAGCCCGACGAGCTGGCCGAGTCTGGCCGAGGGTGAGTTTTTGGACTTTGTCAGGGCTTCGGCGGCGGTGATTTCCCCCTCCCAGCGGTTCGCGGGATTTTCGGTGCTCCATTCGCCGAGGATGCCGCCGACGGCGCCCAGGCCCATCTCGCGGTTGTCGAAGGGCGCGTCGAGCAGGATCGTGGAGGGCGTGAAGGGCGGATTCTCGTAGGCGGCGGCGTAGAGGAAGGGCAGGAAGGCGGAGCCGGGCGGCCGTTTCATCTCGACGGCCCGGTCGTATTCGCTGCGCTGGTAATCGCGGCTGCCGACGGAGACGAGGATTTGTCCCGTGGCGTTCTCGAGCAGGACGAAAGCGGCCTCGAGGGGATTTTCCCGTCCGGCCTCGTCGGCGAGCCCGGCGAGGTGGCGGTCGATCGCCTTGGCGGTCTCCTGCTGGGCGGCGAGATCGACGGAGGTCTCGAGCGTGTAGCCGTCGAGGGATTCCGGCGGCTCGGGCCAGGTCGCGATCTCTTCGCGCAGTTCACGTTCGATCCGCCCGATGAGATAGGAAATCTGCCCGCGCTTCAGCGAATCCTCTCGCGAACTCGCGACCTTCGTCTCCATCGCGAGATAGCGGTCGAAATCCGCGGCGGAGAGTTTGCCGGTCTCGAGCATGCGCCGCAGGGTCTGATCGCGGTTCTCCTTCGCGCGCACCGTGCTGACAAAGGGCGAATAGCGGCTCGGCGAGGGGATCACGCCGCAGATCAGGGCCGACTCGTCGAGCGTCAGCTCGGAGGCCTTCTTTCCGAAATATCCCCGCGCGGCGGACCCGAGGCCGTAAAAGCCGCTGCCGAAATAGATGCGGTTCAGGTAGTGGACGAGGATCTCGTCTTTCGAATAGACCTCCTCGATGCGGACGGCGGCGGCGATCTCGGAGAGTTTGCGATCGATGTTCCTGCCTTCGAGCCGGTAGACATCGCGGGCGAGCTGCTGGGTCAGGGTGGAGCCGCCTTCCTTGATCGCTTCGGAACGGAGGTTGGCAAGGGCGGCGCGGAAAGAGCCCACGGGATCGAAGCCGGGATGGACGAAAAACCGCTGGTCCTCGGCGGCGATGAGGGCATCGACAAAGTGCGGCGGGATGTCTTCGCGGGTGATGAGGACCCGGTTCATCGATCCGGCCCGGCCGATCTCGAACCCCTTCGCATCTTTCACGAGCGCTCCGATCCCGGGACGCGCGACGAGCCCGAGATTGAGCTCGGCGCTGCCGTCGAAATAGTACCACCCCACCCCGGCTCCGACGGCCCCGGCGAGGATGGCGGCATACAAGGGCGTCAAAAACAGGATCTGGAAAAAGAGAATGACGAGGTGCAGCCAGACGGGTCGTTTTTTGAGGGTTTTGTCAGGCTCGGGTGGAGGCACGGTACCGGCGGCGGCGACGGCCGCCTCTCCCTCCGCCGCCCGGATCTCCTCGGCGATGATGGTGGCAATGTCAGGAAGGCCCGGCACGGTGCCCGCCGGGGTTTCCTGCCCTTCACGGGAGGGTTCATCCTTCTGGTATTCAGGCTCTTTCATCAGGGTTCGGGGAAGGAAGGTTCCCCGGGAAAGGTGCGCGCATTGCGGCGGCCGCCACCGAAGAGGCGACGGAAAAATCCACCCACGCCACCGCCTGGCGTGAGGTCTTCGATGAGCACTTCGGGCGGCACGGGTGCGGCGGCGACGATGGCAGAGACCTGGCGCGAAGGCCCCTCGGGCAGGGTCACGGCGTAGGTTTCCGGCTCCTGATAGACGGTGCGCAGCACGCCGGCGGCGATGGGAGCGGCGCTGCGCCCGCCGCTGAGCGTCTCGTAGCCCTCGCCCTGGGTCACGGCGGCAAAAGCGATGCGGGGGCTCTGCGCGTCCACCCAGCCGGAGAACCAGGCGAGGTAGCGCATTTTCCCTCCGGTGGCCCACTGCGAGGTGCCGGTCTTGCCGTAGACGACGGGATTCCGCATCGAGGCTCCCCCGGCGGTGCCCGCCAGGTGATTGACGACACCCCAGAGTCCGTCGCGGATGATGTCGACGTCTTCGGGCCGCAATCCGAGGGAATGCGCCACGGCCGGCTCGATGTATTTCACCGCCTCGCCGGTATGGGGGTCGGCGGTTTCACGGACGAGGCGCGGCTTCGGGATGTAGGCCCCGTTGGCGAGCCCGGCCATCGCATAGGCGAGCTGCACGGGAGAGGAGAGCACCTGACCCTGGCCGATCGAGAAATTCGCGAGACTGCGCGGATCGCCGTAGACGGCGGGATCGGGAATGTTCCCCGGGGCGACCGCCGGCAGGGGCAGCTCGGGCGCGACCCCGAAGCCGAAACGCCGGCTCACGTCCGCGATCGGCGTCGCCCCCATGTTCAGCGCGGCCTGGTAGAACCAGGTGTTGCAAGAACGAACGAGAGCGTAACGCACGTCCATCAGCCCCTCCGCGGTGCTGCTGTGGTTTTTGAAATATCGCCCGTCGATGACCATCCCGGCCGGCCCGGGGAAAAGCGTACGGGTGCCCTTGATGTGGCCCGAGTCCATCCCTGCCAAAGCCACAAACGGCTTGAAGGTCGAGCCGGGCGGATACGCCCCGGAGACGGCCCGGTCGAAGAGCGGCGCATCCTCGGCCTTGGCGAGGGCGTCGTAGGCGGCCTGGGAGATGCCGCCCTCGAAGAGATTCGGATCGAAGGTCGGATGAGAGACCATCGCGAGGATATCACCGGTATCGGCATCGACGGCGACGAAGGCCCCGGGCCGGCCGCTGCGTTCGAGCATCCTTTTGGCGAGCCGCTGCATCTCGAGATTCACGGAAAGGACGACGGTGTCGCCGGGCTCGGCCTCGCGCTCCACTTCCTGATGCCTCACGACGCCCTGCGGATCGATGAGACGCAACACCTGCCCCTCCCGGCCGCGCCATTCGGCGTCGAGCGACTTCTCCATTCCGGCCCGGCCTTCGGTCGGGGGAAAGGCATGCTCGACCTTGCCGATGGGCCCGTGCTGGTCGGGCAGGGAGACGCCGATGTAGCCGAGGAGATGGGCGACCAGTTCACCCTCGGGATACTCCCGGACGTAGACCGAATCGAGCGCCAGATCGGCGGGAAGGACGTCCTCGAGGGCGCAGAGGAACTCATCCGGGATCACCGGCGAGACCGGCAGGGGCAGGCCGGGACGATGTTGGAAATGCCGTTTGATCTCCTCATCGGTGATCTTCAAAAAAGGAAATCCCTCGCTGAACTCTCCCGCGATCGCCCGGACGCGCGCGACGGCCTCCTCCGCGGTGGCGGATTTTCCGGAGAGGCGGCAGACGAGTCGTTTGCCGATGTGGTTCTTCGCGAGGATCACCCCGTCCGACGAGACGACGACACTGCGCGGCGCGGGGATGCGGAAGGTGTGGAGCTGCCAGTCGGCCAGCGAGGTCATCGGCGTGGGGCCGTGATCGATGCGCTCGAGCGGCACCTTCGGCACGGCCTCGTAGGCGGGTCGCGCCGCGACCGGTGCCGTCGCGGGGCCGGGAACCGCCGGCTCGACCCCTCCGAGCGGGAGACCGGCGCACAAGAAAAGCGCTCCGATCCAAAGGGACCGGTTGCCGGCGGCGCCGCGACACGCGATCGGACGGCGCTCTGGGTTCATTCTCGGCATGGGAAGTCGCGTCTCCACCCGCGGGCGGGACGTTCCCGAATCGTTTCGGGTATTCGGGACTGCCAGACTATAACCGGACCGGAACGAGTTCAAGGCGAACCACCGCCGCACGGGGGGATTCTTGCGCCGCCTGCCGAATGCCCTTGGCAAAACCTTTGGAAGGCGGCAGGGTTTACGTCTTGCCAGATCGCGAAGACATGAGGCGGGGACTCCGATTCCAGACCAAACTGATGCTGACCCTCGTCGCCGCCATCGCGACGGTGACGATCGCCTTGCTCTACGTGACGGAGACGAAGATCAGCCAGACTTATACCCGGCAGTTTTCCCGGAATTTCAGCGACCTCGTCCACAAGCTCGAACAATCGCGCGAGGAGCGCTCGCAGGAGTTCCTCGAGCTGAGCCGGCGTCTCGCCGCCCATCCCTACGTCATTTCATCGCTGAAAAACACCACGACCTCCGACGAGGGCCGTGCTTTCTGGCGGTTCTACCTCGAGGCCCTGAACGAACTCGACAAAGATCCCGCCAAGGCCGCCATCTCCGATGACAAGCCGCAGACTTCGGCCGCGGACCTCATCCCCCGTTTCGGCTCGATCGGTCTCGTCGATCCCGGGGGCGAGATCCGCACCCTGCATCCGCCGATCGGGAACGGGGACCGCGAAGGCGACAAAAGACGCGTGTCGAGCCCACGGTTCCGCAAGAGCCCGTCGGGCGTGAACCGTGCCAAAAAACGCATCGACGAGCTGCTCGCCAGCCAGGTGCAGGAGACCCTCTTCCTCCCCTTCGAGACTCCCGATGGCACCGGATTCGTGCAGGAGATGGTGAGCACCCCGGTGAAGGACCCCGCGACCGGCGAGCTGCTCGGCCTTTTCCTCCGCGCCACCTCGGCCGAGACCGAGACGCAGCGTTTCCTCGAGCGTTACCAGGAGGAATTCCAATCCGACACGCCCCTCCTCACCGGCATCTTTCTCGACGGGCAGGTCTACTCGCGGGCGATCGAGCCGGAGAAAGCCGCGATCATGAGCCAACACCTCGCGGAGAGGATCGCCCGTCACCCCGACCTGTCCGGCGGCGAGGATCTCGCCTTCGAGGAAGAGCTGCAGGGAGTGCCCTATCGTTTCTACGTGAAACAGATCGGTCATGATGAAGGCACCGCCACCGCCTTCCAGGTCAGCGCTTTCTCTCTCGCCCCTCTGCAGGCCGATCTCGCCGAGCTGCGCCTGCGCGGCAGCGGCGTCGGGATCGCAGCCCTCTTCGCGGGGATCCTCATCGCCTGGCTCTTTTCGCGCCGCCTCGCCGTGCCCATCGCCGAGCTGACACGCGCGACACGCGCGGTGCGCGACGGCCGGCTCGAGACCCGCATCGACGTCCGCAGCCGCGACGAAATCGGCGATCTCGCCGAATCCTTCAATGAAATGACCGAAGGGCTCCAGCAACGCGACGCCTATCGCAGCATCCTCGGCAAGGTCAGCGACGAGACCGTGGCGCAGGCGATGATCAGCGGTCACCTCGATCTCGAGCTGGGCGGGGAATTGAAGAACGTCTCCGTGCTCTTCTGCGACATCCGCGGTTTCACCTCGCAGACCGAACACATGCACCCGACCGAGGTCATCGGCCTGCTCAATGAGCACATGACGGCGATGACGGCGATCGTGCGCAAACACTATGGCGTCGTCGACAAATTCGTGGGCGACGAGATCATGGCTGTCTTCGGCGCGCTGAAATCCTATGGAAACGACGCCGACCACGCCGTCGCCTGTGCCCTCGGGATGATCGCCGAGCGCGAGCGGCTGAACCGCACCGCCGCCCACCCCATGCTCATCGGCATCGGTCTCGCCACCGGCGAAGCCGTGGCGGGATGCATGGGATCGGTCGATCGTCTCAACTACACCGTCGTCGGCGCGCGCGTGAATCTCGCCTCGCGCCTCTGCTCCGAAGCCGGCGCGATGGAGCTGGTCATCGACGACCAAACCCTCTCAGGTCTCGGGCCCGACAGGGTCGAGTCGGAGGCCATCGAGGACCTGAGACTGAAAGGCTTCTCCGCGAATGTCGTCGCTTATCGGGTGCGGGAGAGGGCGGCGGCGGCGGTAACGTAGAAGCGGCGTCCCGCCGCTTTCCGGGCTACTGACCTCACGACACCTTCCGCAGCTTCGAGATCCGCCCGGTATCGACCCACTCGGCGACGAAGATGTTCCCCGCCGCATCGAAGCAGGCGTCGTGGGGATGCACGAATTTCCCGGAGACCCAGCCGGAGGGATTTTTCCGCATCGCCATCTTGTCCTCGAGCACGGCCTTCCGCCATTCGGGATCCTCGCCGAGGTGGATCATCCGGTTCTCCTTGTCGAGCAAGGTGATCCGCGCG
>JALRFZ010000601.1 GCA_023253615.1 Verrucomicrobiales bacterium
ACGCGCACCGTCGCCGATTTCACCGTCACCGGATCCGAGCTCGTCCTTCTCGGCCACACCCTGCCCCTCGGCGCGGGCGACGAGAACGGTTGGGGCCGTCTCGATCTCCCGGCCGATGACAATCCCGCCGACAATACCACCTACTTCGTTTTCGACGAGCCCGCGCCGCGCCGCACCGTCATTCTCAGCGACGACGCCCTCACCGCCGAAGCGATCCGCGCCGCGGCCGCGTCATCGACCGAGCCCGGCGTCGCCTATGAGGCCACCGTCCTCGGCACCGCCGCCGTCTCGCAGATCCCGTGGTCCGAAACCGCCCTTCTCTTCTGGCACGCGCGTATTCCCGCCGCCGACAGCCCCGAGGCCACCCTCTTGCAGCAGCACGTCGCCGCGGGCCGCAGTCTCATCTTTTTGCCGCCCACCGACGAGGGCGGTGGCGAGCTTTTCGGTGTGAAATGGGGCGAATGGCAAGGGGGCGGCGATCAGCCCCTCGCCGTCGATTGGTGGCGCACCGAAACCGGACTTTTGGCGAACACCCGCAACGGCGCTCCCCTCCCCGTCTCCGAGCTCGGCGTTTTCCGCACCCGTGCCTTCGAGGGCGGCGACCTGCCCTTGTTGAAAGTAAAAGATGACCTCACCGTGATTGCCCGCGTCCTCACCGAGGCGGGACTTTCCGACGAGGAAAACGCCAACGGCTCCGTCCACGTTTGGGGCACCCTGCCCCGCGCCGACCATTCCGGGCTCGCCAGCGAGGGCGTCGTCTTTTTCGTGATGACCCACCGCGCCCTCGACGCCGGGGCCGGAGCCGTCTCGCGCGCCCGTGCCCTCGTCGCCGCGGCGGGTGTTTTGTCAGGGTCTCCCGGAGCCCGCCCCCTCGATACCGTCGCCGGGGCGGAAGCCCTCGCCGCCCCCGGGCTCCTTCCGGGTGCCTATGAAAGTGGCGAAGAGAGCGGCACCCGTCGGCTCCTCGCCCTGAATCGTCCCGAGAGCGAGGACGACACCCGCGTCCTCACGCCCGAGGCGCTCGAGCCCCTCCTCGCCGGGATCGACTACCGCCGCATCGACGACACCGTCGGCAGCGGATCCTCGCTCGCCGCCGAGATCTGGCGCGCCTTCCTCGTGGCCATGGCCCTCGCCCTCCTCGCCGAAGCCATCCTCTGCCTGCCTCCGAGACCGGAAGACCAAGTAACCAAGCCCATCACAACCGGGACTTGACCCTCTTTTCCCACCTGCGAAAGAAATACCCATGATCACAGAACACCCTGTTTACACCGGATTCTGGCTGAGAGTGCTCGCTGCCATCATTGATGCCTTTTTGCTAGTGCTTCTCACCTATCCCCTGCTGATTCATTTCTACGGCTGGGAGTATTTCGATATGTCGAGGACAGGATTCATCGCCGGCCCCGCCGACTTGATCTTGTCGTGGATTCTGCCGCTGGCCCTGATCATCGGCCTCTGGCAGTGGAGGCAAGCCACCCCGGGAAAAATGACCATCTCCGCGGTGATCATCGACGCGAAGACTGGAGGAAAACCGAGATTCCATCAGTGGTTGATCCGGTATCTGGGGGCTTACGTCTCAGCTCTCCCGCTGGGATTGGGATTTCTATGGGTCGCTTTTGACGATCGCCGCAGAGCTTGGCACGACATGATGGCAGGAACTTTGGTGATTCAAAAACGAAACGTCGGATGAAATTCGGCGATCCGCCCTTTCGCCCTTTACGCGGCATCAGGCCGCTCCTCCCGTGACTCTTTCCAACAGCGAACTGACTTTTGCCTGGACCCCGACGACGGTGGTCTTCGGCATCGTCGTGTTTGTCGTCACCGCGGTCTTTTCCTTCCTCATTTGGAAACGCCATCACTTTTCCGCTTCGAGCGGCTTCCTGGAGTTCCTCCGTCTCCTCGTCGTCGCCATCGTCGCGGTGACCTTGAACCAACCGGAGTGGCGCGAGACCTACGAGCCTGATGAAAAGCCCGCCCTCGCCATCCTGCGGGATGCTTCGGGCAGCATGAAGACCGAGGACATCACCGACGAGACCGCTCCCGGCCGCGCCCCGCGCTCGCGCGAGAGCCTCGCTGCGGAACTCGTCGCGCCGGAGGTGTGGGCCCCGCTCGCCGATCAATTCGAGATCCTCAACGAACCGTTTTCCACCAACGAAGGCGGCGACGCCGGCACCGACCTCGGCGGCGCTCTCAACGGGCTCCTCGACCGCCACCCGCGGCTCATCGGCGTGGTCTTGGTTTCCGATGGCGATTGGAATCAGGGCGAGCCGCCTTCACGCGCCGCGACCCGCTACCGCATGGAGGAGATCCCCGTCTTCACCGTGCCGACCGGCAGCGAGACGCGCCTGCCCGATCTGGCCGTGACCGCCGTCGACGTGCCCACCTTCGGCCTCGT
>JALRFZ010000713.1 GCA_023253615.1 Verrucomicrobiales bacterium
GCTGGGGGGCGGGGGCGGGTCGGCGAAAGCGCGGGAAGGCCTCGGGCGGATGCTGGGCGAGGCGCTGCACGACCCGGATTACCGAGAGGACTGGGAGCTGACGCGATCCCGCTACCGGGTGCTGCTGTATACCGAGGGCGAAGAGGTGAAGGGAGACGAAACGCTCGGAATCGAATCGCGCCGTGGCTTTGCGGAGTCGGAGGTGGAGGCGGTGGTGGAAGGGGGCGGGAAGCTGAGCGTGGCGGAAGTGCTGCGCCACCGGGTGCGCTATCTGTGCGACGGGGCGGTGCTGGGCTCGGAGGCATTCGTGAACGCGGTGTTCGAACGTGAGCAGCGGACGAACCGGCGCTTCGGTCCGAAACGCCGGACCGGTGCGCGCCGGATGCGGGGGGCGGACTGGGGCGAACTGCGCGTGCTGCGCGATCTGCGGAAGGACGTGATCTCGAAGCAGGGTGGAATCGATCGGTGATGGCAGCAGCTTGATTGCCGGTTGCCAAAGCGAAAGGCTTGTCCTAGGGTCCGCGCCATGGTCCGACACAACGTCTATTTCTGGCTCGATCCTTCCCTCACCGAAGAACAAAAAGCCTCTTTCGAGGAGGGCTTGCGCGCGCTTTTCGAAATCGGTTCCGTGAAGGCGGGCTCCTTCGGAAAAGCCGCGGCCACTCCGGAGCGTCCCGTCACCCACAACACCTTCGATTACGCTCTGGTATTGGAGTTCGATTCGGTGGCGTTGCACGATGCCTACCAGATCGACCCGGAGCATGAGGTGTTTGTGAAAACCTATTCTCCCTGGTTCCGCGAAGTCCGCGTTTTCGACACCCTGTTCTGATTGGAAATCCCCCTTGCTCGACGCGCCGCCCGGGGCGCGATACGGTTTTTTCGATTTTTCGCTTAGACAATTCCTATCGCCCCCGCAAATTAACGCGAACACCGCCTTGCCCACTGCATGCACCTCGAAATTCTCAATTCCTCGAAGGAAACCCTCGATTACGAATTCCACGGAGATCCTTCGGATACCTCCCTCCTCGCCATCATCGGCCACGGGGTGACGGGCAACAAGGATCGGCCATGGGCGATCGGTCTGGCCGAGGCGCTGGAAAAAGCGGGTTTCAACGCGCTGCGATTTTCTTTCGCGGGCAACGGGAAGTCGGGCGGCAAGTTCGAGGATTGCACGATCACGAAAGAAGTGAAAGACCTGAAGGCCATCGTGGATGCGGCCGAGGAGGAAGGATATCACCGCATCTGTTACATCGGCCACAGCATGGGTGCCGCCGTTGGCGTTCTCTCCACGGCGAAGGATGAGCGGATCGAACTGCTCGTTTCGCTCGCGGGCATGGTTCACACGAAGAAGTTCGTCGAGCGTGAATTCGGCGACCAGAAGCCCGGCAAAGGCTGCATGTGGGACGACAAGAATTGCCCTCTTTCGCAGACCTTCGTCGACGACATGAACAAGATCGACAATGTCCTCGCGAAGACCGAGAAGATCGAAGTGCCGTGGCTGATCGTTCATGGCGACGCCGATGATGTCGTGCCGGTCGAGGAAGGTCAGGAAATCTACGCGAATGCCTACGAGCCGAAGGAGATCGTGATCCTTCCCGGTGTCGATCATGTCTTCAGCGGAGATGGTCTCGGTCAGATGACGGAGGCGGTGGTCTCCTGGCTGAAGGGCCACAGCAATTGAGCGGGCCATGGCCCGCGAAGCGTCGCCGGTGATCGCGGGCCTCGGCATGTCCGTGCTCGACCTGGTGCAGGTCATTGAGGCGTTTCCCGAGGCCGGCGGAGTCTCCCGAGTCGTCGACTCGGTGATGATGGGAGGCGGCCCGGTGCCGACGGCCCTCTGCGCGGCAGCGAAGTACGGCGTCCCGGCGGTGATCCTCGATCGCCTTGGCGAGGATTGGAAGGGGGCTCTCCTCCGCGCGGATTACGAGCGATACGGGGTGGAGACGCGGTATCTGCTTTCCGAGCCAGGTCGCACGAACACCCTGGGCACGGTGCTGGTGAGGCAAAGTGACGGCGAGCGGCATCTGATCTACGAGGAAGGCGACACGACTCCTCTATCGAACACCGGATTGTCGGAGGAGGTGCTCGACTCGTGCGACCTCCTGCATCTGAACGGGCGCCATTGGCCGGCCTGCCTCGACGCGGCGCGGCGGGTGCGGGAGCGCGGTGGCCTCGTCTCTTTTGATGGGGGCGCTCATCGCTACGACCCGAAGTTCGTGGAATTGTTTCCGTGGGTCGATGTCCTCATCGTTGCTGCCGATTTCGCGGACCGGGCGGTCGGGATCGATTTGAAAGAGGCCCAGCTCGAGCGGCTGGCGGAATGGGGTGCATCCTTCACGGGGATCACGGACGGCATTCGCGGCAGTTGGATCCTCATGAAGGGGGAGGTGCCTTTTCACCAGCCGGCCTTCGAGGTTCCCCGGGTGGTCGATACGACGGGATGCGGCGACGTCTATCATGGGATCTTTCTTGCAGCCTTGGCGGAAAGCGAGTCGCCACGCGTCGCCGCGAAGCTCGCCTCCGCGGGATCCGCCCTCGCCGCCACGGCGCTCGGAGGGCGGGGATTTCTTCCGACCAAGGCGGAGATCGCCGCTTTTTTGGAATCGGCGAGGGAAGTGACCGGGGCCGTGTGATCTCTCATGAGCGTCTCCACCGGTGAACTTTCCGAATCGTCTTCCTTGAGAAGGCGCGGGCTCATCGTGATGGTGATCTCGGTGATTGGCTTCACCGCAAACACGCTGCTGCTCCGATTCCTCGGCAGCGGCGATCACGACATCGGTCCGGATGTGCCGCTCTTTTTCCGAGCGCTCGTGGGAACGATCGTGGTGCTCGTCTTCTTTCGCGGGAATCGTCCGGTGCGGATCCTGCCGATCTTCCGGGATCGTGATCTCATCCTGCGCGGGATCAGCGGTCTCCTCGGCACGGCGGCCTACTACTGGACGATCCCTTCACTGGGGGCGGGCAAGGCAACTCTCCTTTGCAATACCTATGTCGTCTTCGCTTCGATCTTTGCGATGATCTCGCTGGGCGAATCCTTGAGTTTCCGCCGCCTCGGCTGGCTCGTCGCCGCTTTCGGCGGGATCGGGCTCCTCATCGGACCGGAAAATCTCGGGGGTGGGTTTGCCTTCGGTTTTCCCGAGATCCTCGCGCTCTTCGGTGCGGTGATGGCGGCCTGGGCGGTGGTGTTGGTGAGGCAACTCTCGCTCGGCTTTTCCATCGGCACGATCTATCTCGCGCAATGCCTCTGGATCCTCGGTCCGGTCGCGATCCTCGCGGTGCCCGATCTGGCCGGGCTCTCCTGGGCGGAGACGGGATGGCTGACGCTTGCGGCGACGGCGGCCAGCTTCGGGCAGCTTGCGATGAACGAAGGTTATCGCTGTCTCACCGTCACGACGGGAGCCTCGATGCAGATGCTGTGGCCGGTGGCAACGACGGCCGGCGGTTGGTTGCTCTTCGACGAACGTTTTGGATGGCTCCAATGGCTCGGTGCGGTGCTCATCCTCGCCTCGATCTGGCGGATCGCGGTGGGGACGATGACGACGAAACGGGCATAAGGATCAGAATCCGGCCCGGAGCGACAGGCGGCACGTCGTTCCTCCGCCCTGACGTTTCGCCACGGCCTCGATACGGTCGGCACCGCTAGTGTTGGGAGTGACCTTGCGCACCTCGAGATCGCCGACACCGTTGGTGCGCTGGCTTGTTCTGAGAATGACTTTTCCGTTCTTGCGCAGAATCACCCGCCAGAGTTCGCCGGGGGCGGCGTCATCAAGTTCGTATTCGACCTCGATTTGCCCGTTCTCGGGACTGGCCGTGAGCTTCGTTTTGACGCCATCGGCGCATTGTCCGCGGCGGACGACGTCACCGTCCTTGGCATGAAGGGCGGGCGATCCCAGGATGGCGAGGACGGCGAGGGAGAAGAAGACGTTTTGCATGTGGAGTTCGGGGGGCAGCATCGGGTTCGGCGGGAACCCCGGTCACTTGGCGATGAGATCGAAACGGGCTTTGTCTTTGGCTCCGGCGATTTCATTGGAGGCGCCTTCGACCCAGCCGTTGGAGCGGCCGCGGCCCTTGCCTTTTTTGCGGGCTTCGATTTCGAGCGTCTCGCGCTCGTCGTGCCCGAGTTCACCGACGGTGATGCCTTTGCCGGAGATTTTCGCGGTGACGTTCCGCCGCGGTTTGGCGGTGAAATATCGTGTTTCGAACTTCCGGGATCCGCGCGAGGCCCGGGCCGCCACGGAATCGTCGTCGCCGTCATTTTCGATCTCGCTCCGGAGCTTCACGGGGCGTTCGCCCTTGAGTCGGACGACTTCGGTCTGGCTCTTGCCGGAGGAGTTGAAGAT
>JALRFZ010000747.1 GCA_023253615.1 Verrucomicrobiales bacterium
ACCCTGACGCTCTCGGGCTGTTCCGGCATCCTCGCCACGGAATACGACGAGGTCTCGCTGGGCCGGCGCGTCTTCCGCGATGGCAAGAGCGAATACCTCATCAACAAGCAGCCGTGCCGCCTCAAGGACATCCACAATCTGCTGATGGATACGGGGATCGGGCGCACGAGCTACTCGATCATGGAGCAGGGCAAGATCGACATGCTCCTCAGCTCGAAGCCCGAGGATCGTCGTGCCGTTTTCGAGGAAGCCGCCGGGATCACGAAATACAAAACACAAAAGAAGGAGGCGCTGCGAAAGCTCGACTACACCGAGGCGAACCTCGTGCGCATCCGCGATGTCATCGCCGAGAACGAGCGCCAGATCCGCTCCCTTTCCCGCCAGGCCTCGAAGGCGAAGCGATATCAATCGCTCTTCGACGACGTGCGCACGCTCGAGCTGCACCTCGGTCACAAGAAGTGGCGCGAGATCCGCGCCGAGAAGTCGGAGCTGTCGAATTCGATCCGGCAGTTCACCCTGCGCCAGGATGAGTTGGAGGAAGCGATCGAAAAGCGCCAGGCCGAGATGGCCGCGGCACGCGTCGAGTATCAGGAGATCGAACGCCGTCTCGCCGAGCTCCAGGCCTTGCTTGCCAAGCTGGAGAATGAAACCAGCAACGCCGGGAACCGCATCGAGTTCAACGGCGAACGCACCCACGAACATTCCATCCGCATCCGCCAGAACGAGGAGGAGATCGCCGCAGCGACCGAAAAGCGGGTCCGGCAGGAGGCCGACCTGGAGAACGCCAACCGCCAGCTCGAGGCCGTGGCCGCCCGGATCGCCGAAGAGCAGTCCGGAGTCGAGACCCTGGAGGTCGAGACCCGGGCCGCCCGTCAGCGCCGCGAGGAGCTGAACCTGCGCCTCCGCGGCATCGAGGAGGAACGCAGCGAGCTGAAAAGCCGCATCGCCAGCCTCGAGGCGAATCTTGCCACGAACGAACGCCAGAGCGAATCGGACGAGCAACGCTCCGCCCAGCTCGCCGACGACATCGCCCGTCTCCGCACCGACGAGGATGCCCGCAAGGGCGACGCCGCCGAATTCAAGGATCGCATCGCCGGTCACCAGATGGCGATCGAGAGCTACGAGGAGAGCCTCGCCGAACTCGAGCAAAAGTATCACCGCGCCCGGCGCGCCGCGGCCGACCTGCAGGAGGATCTCTCCTCCCTCCACAAGCTCCGCGCCGAGAAACGTTCGCGTCTCGAGGTGCTCGAGCAGCTGATCGCCGATGGCGAAGGTTTTGAAAAGGGAGCCCAGGAAGTGCTGAAAGGGCTCGACGACCCCGGCTACTTCACCCCGCATCTTCGCAGTCCCCTCGCGAACCAGATCGAGGTGGATTCGCGTTTTGCCGATGCGATCGAGGCGGCGCTCGGCCGCAGGCTGCAATCCGTGATCGTCTCCGACATCGCGGTCGCCGAAAAGGTGATCACGACCCTGCGCGAGGGCAATCTCGGGAAAGCGTCCGTGATCGCCGAAAGCCATCTCTCCAGCCAAGCACCCGTCCATCAGGAGAGAGCCCCTCTCGGAGCGATCGCCTGGGCTTCCGAAAAGGTCCGCTGCCAGCCGATGGTGGAGTCGCTCGTGGCACGCTTGCTCGAGGGCGTCCTCCTTGTCGAGGACCTCGGCACGGCCCTGCGTCTCCGGGAGGAGGGCTGCCCCTTCGCCATCGCCACCCTGACCGGGGAATTTCTCACCACCGAAGGCATCATCCACGGCGGACGCACCGGCGATGGATCGATCTCGGTGCTGCGGATGCAGACCGAAGTGCGCGAACTTCGCGAAATCACCGACGCGCTCGACCAGGAAGTGGAGAGCCGCCAGCAGCGACGCGACGAACTGAACCAGCGGGTCGATGAATTCGAAGGCAGCCTGCAGGAAGCCCGGGAAAAGCTCCAGCAGAAGCGCGTCTCCTCCTCGACCCTCGAAGGCAAACTCGCCCTCATCGAGCGCGACCTGAGCCAGATGCGCAACCGCATCGAGAGTCTCGAGTGGGAGCAGCGCGAGGTCGACGAGCGCACCACCCGCATCCGGGCGGAGCTCGGGGAAAAGCGGGCCGAGCGGGAATCTTCCCTGTTCCGCGTTTCCGAACTCGACGAAGAGACCACCGCCACCGCCGCCTCGCTCGACGAGGCGCGCCTCCGCGAGGAACAACTCACCGAAGAGGTCACCGCCGCCCGCACCCGCCTCGCCGTGGAGAACGGCACCCGGGAAAAATTCGAAGAGCAGCGCGAGCCCATGCTCGCCCGTCTCGCCGAACTCATCGAGCTCGTCACCCGCCGCGAGACGGAGATCGTCGACTACCGCGAACGCATCGCCAACGCCGAGAGCGAGACCCGCCGGTTGCAGGAGCGCATCCGCGAATGGGAAGCCGAAGCCGCCGCCGCCACGATCGAGCGCGACCGCATCCGCGAGGAGCGCAACGGCTACTCCGAACGCATCGAGGAGGGCGAGTCCGACCTCACCCGCAAGCGCCGCGAGGTGCAGCAGGTCGCCTCCCAGATGGGCAAGGAGCAGGTGAAACTCGCCCAGCTCGATCTCACCCTCGAGAATCTCGAGCGCTCCTGCCGCGACCGCTACCGCACCGAACTCGAGTTTTTCGAACCCGACAGCCACGCCCTCCTGCTCGCCATCGAGGAACGTCGCAAGAACGGCGCGGTGCGCCTGCGCTCCTACTCCGAACACGACGGGGAGGAAGAGGAGACGGCGCCGTCCTCCCTCCACGAATCCTCCGGGGAAGCGTTTCCCGAAGGCGATGAAGCGATCGGAGAGAGGGCCGCGGAGGAGGAGGAATCCTCCGATGGAGTGCCCGTGCTCGAGGACCCCGCCGAGCCCGATTGGGGATTCGTGGAGGAAGTCGTCGCCCAGCTCCGCACCAAGCTCGATTCGATGGGCCCCGTGAACATCGATGCGATCGAGGAATTCGACGAGCTCGAAGAGCACTACAAGTTCAACGTGCAGCAGCTCGAGGATCTAGAGAATTCGAAGGAAGAGCTCCTCCGCATGATCGCACGCATCAACCGCGACACACGCAAGATGTTCTCGGAGACCTTCGAGGAGATCCGGAAGAACTTCCGCGACATGTTCCGCGAACTTTTCGGAGAGAAAGCCAAGGCCGACCTCGTCCTCCTCGACGACAACGATCCGCTCGAGTGCGGCATCGACATCATCGCGAAGCCTCCCGGGAAAAAGCTGCAATCCATCAGCCTGCTCTCGGGCGGCGAGCGCTCCATGACCGCGGTCGCACTGCTCTTCGGCATCTACATGGTGAAACCCTCGCCCTTCTGCGTGCTCGACGAACTCGACGCGCCGCTCGATGAGTCGAACATCGCCCGTTTCCTCCGCGTCCTCGACCGCTTCATCGGCGGCAGCCAGTTCGTCATCGTGACGCACAGCAAACGCACCATGTCCCGCGCCGACGTGATGTACGGCGTGTCGATGGAGGAGTTCGGCGTATCGAAGACCGTCGGCGTCACCTTCTCGAAGGCCGGCGAAGCCAAAGGCGGCAAGCAGGCGATGGTGGGCGGGTGAGCCATCACCTCCCGCGGGAGACGCGACCTTCCTGCAAAAAGGATTTGAGACCCGTCGCGATTCCTCCATCGTAGCGCCGCGATGCGATCCTCCTTTTTCCCCCTGATCATGGCCGCCCTTCTGGCCGGACCTTGCCGGGATCTCGTCGCGCTCGAATCCGCCCCCCTTTCGCGACCGGGCATCGAGCGGGTGCAGCTCGTCACCGATGTCGCGGCGATCGTCCCGGGTGAATCTTTCACCGTCGGACTCCGGTTGATCCCCCTCCCCGGCCACCACACCTACTGGCGCGGACCCGGCATCGTCGGCGTGGCGACGCGCCTCGACTGGACCCTGCCCGCAGGCTTCGAAGCAGGTGACATGACGTGGCCTCCGCCGACCCTCGTGGACATGGCCGGCTTTCTCGCCCACGGTTACAAGGGCCCCGCTCTGATCCTCACCGAGATCCATTCCCCCGCCGGCTTCCGGGGCGGCGAGATCACGATCGCGGCGCGCGTCTCCTGGATGGCCTGCGCCGTCTCCTGCAATCCGGGGATCGCCGATCTCACCCTCACCGTGCCTGTCGCCGGGGCGGACGAATCTCCCGCCGTCGACGCGGAGATCGCCAAGGCCTTCGCGGCCGTACGCGCTTCGGCTCCGAAACCCGCGCCGGAGGATTGGTCGTTCAAGCCCCGGCTCGTGGCTCCCGATCGCATCGAACTGACCGCGGCCATCCCGGGTCTCGATCCGGAGGCGGCAGAAACGATCCACGTGTTTTGCGACGACATGCAGGTCGATTCCGACGCGCCCCAGGAGATCGAGATGATCGATCCCGCCAAAGGCATCGTGCGTTTTCTCCTCGCCCGCCCCGGGTTCGCCCCGAAGTCGCCCGACGATCTCTCGGGCGTGATGCATTGTCCGGGCGGTTGGCCCGGAACCGGCTCCGCCCACGTCGAGTTCTCCGCGCCCTGGCTGGAGGGAAGTTTCCCCGAATGAAAAAAGAATCCGCTCTGTTGGAAGGCGAACGTTGTGATTCGAAGTGGTGCGAAGTGCGCCGCTCCGGCATCCATGGCCGCGGCCTTTTCGCCAAAAAGAACATCCCCCAGGGGGCGAACATCATCGAATACGTCGGTGAAAAGATCGACAAGGAGGAATCGAACCGCCGGGGCTGGGCGCGGATCGACCACGCCAAACAAACGGGAGACGCCGCCGTCTACATCTTCACCCTCAACGACGAGCTCGACATCGATGGCGATGTCCCGTGGAACTCGGCCCGCCTCATCAACCACAGCTGCTCCCCGAATTGTGAGGCCTACACCGATGAAGACCGGATC
>JALRFZ010000771.1 GCA_023253615.1 Verrucomicrobiales bacterium
CATCCGCCTCGTCGAACGCTGTGCGAGCTGCGAGCTTTACAGCGTGTTGAAGCGTCCCGACGAAAAGCACGTCACCGAGCAGGCCTACGACAATCCCGTGTTTGTCGAGGATCTCGTCCGCAACGTCGCCGCCGCCTCGAACCAGCAGGAAGGCATCGCCTGGTATCGCGTCGAGGCCGAGAATTTCGAATCGATCCACAATCACAACGCTTATGCGGTGATTGAGAAAAAGATCTGAATTCCGGGTTTCGCTGGGTTTCAAGGTGTTCGCGCCGATCGACGAGCTTTTCCTCCTTCAGCGCGCGCCCCACGCCGAGGAGCCGGCGGAGAGCCTCGGCGTTGTGGAATTCGATCCGGTTCGGAGTCAATTCGGTCGCCTCGCGGAAACGGTCCTCGATCTTGTGGGCGAGCGAGGGGCGCGAAACCCGTCCGCGCGGGGCGACGTGGACGACGATCTCGTCGACCTTGAGAGCATCATCGTTGCGTTTGCGCAACTCGATCTGCCGGGAGCCGACGCGCTCGAGATTGTCGAGGAGGTTCCCGGGCTCGTTGAAGTTCACGAGGGTGCCCTTCACCTTGCCGAGGCGGAGTCGTTTCATGTCCGTGACCCGCGAGATCTCGCCGACGAGGCGCGGCATCGACCGGCCGCAGGCGGGACAGGGCGAATGCACGAGCCCGCCCGAGATGCGGTCGCCGGTGCGGTAACGCAGAACCACGCTGCCGCGGCTGTCGAGCGGGGTGAAGACGATCTCGCCCGGCTCGCCCCCGCCGACGGTGATGCCGGTTTCCGGGTCGATGATCTCGACGATGCCGAGATCGGGCGAGAGATGGTAGCCGGGAGGCGTGTCCATGCCATGACCGGGACATTCCGGCCACGCCATCTTCGCTTCGGTGAAGCCGTAGGTCGCCATCACGTCGACTTTGCCAGCGCCGAGTTCGGCACAGAGGGCGCGCAGCTTGCGGCGCGTCCCTGAAGGCACTTTTTCCCCGCCGAGGACGATCTTGCGGAGATTCGGCACGGAGAGCCCTCGCTCCACCGCGAGGGTGAGGAGATGGTAGAGAAAGGTCGGCATCCCGATGATCGCGTCGGGCTGGATTTTCCCGAGGAAGCGCAGGTTGCCCTCGGTTCCCATGACCTTGCCACCGCCGCTCGAGAGCATGAAGGTGCCGTAGCCAAGTCCCGCGTGATGGGCCTGCCAGAAGGCGAGGTGCGGGGCGAAGGGAAAGAGATTGAGATGCCGGAAGGCGGGATCCGATTCACAGACCTCCATCATGCGGCGTCCCGTGATCGAGAGCACGTCGAGGTCGTGCGCGGTGTAGAGGAAGGGGACCGGCTCGGTCGATCGTCCAGTCGTGCTCGTGAGGAGGATGGGGCGGTATTCGCGCTGGAATCCGGCCTTCACTGCGGCGCGACCGTGGCGCAGGGCCCGCAGGATCGTGGCGGGCCGTTTGCGTAGGAGAGTCTCGTCGGGCACGAGGACGAAATCCTTCGTGCGCGATCCGGTTTCGGGATCGTCGACGAGATGCCGCTTCGAGGTGAAGGGGATCTTCGCGAGGTCTTCGATCGTGCGGATCGCGTGAGGGTCGATCCCTTCCTTCGCGAAAAGATCATGGTAGTGCTTCGAGAAGGGAATGACGTGATCCGCGAGATAGCGCCCCAGTTTCACTCCCTGGAGATGCCGCAGTTCGTCGGCGGAGAGATGGTCCCAGTGTTTGGTGAGGGTGCTCGTGTTCATGACGCTTTGCGGGTTTCGGTTTCGGAGGAAAGACCGGCGAGAGCACGGATCTCGGGTAGACAAGCCTCGGCGGCGAGGCGGCCGAGTTCGATGTAGGAGCGGTAGCTCGTGTAATCGTGCCAGCGTGGCATCGGGCTGACCGCGCGGATGACGAGGTCGGCTTGCGAGGCGCTGCGTTCGACGAGGCGCATCTGCGAGCCCATCGCGGCACCGCGGAGGATATCGAGGAGGTTGCCACGGGCGAAAAGATTCACCTTCTGGTTGAGCCACGAGCAGGGATTCCGCCAGGGTTTGTAGTCCTTCGGAGTGTGCTTGAATCGTCGCGCTTCACCAGGGCGCGGCAGCACATTCACGGCGATGATCTTATCGACCACACCCTTCTCGCGCAGCGCGTTCACCGGCAGGGGCTCGGAGACACCGCCATCGATGTATTCGATCCCGTCGCGCACCACCGGGACGACGATGCCGGGGATGGAGAGGCTCGCGAGAATGGCCGAGGCGACATCCCCTTCGTGCAGGACGCAGCGTGCGTATCCGTTCAACTCCGTGGCGACGCAGTAGAAAGGCGTCGCGAGATCCTCGAAGGTTTTTTCACCGAGCGTGTGCCGCAGGCGCTTGAGAATTTTCCGGCCATGGATGAATCCCCGCCGCGGAGGCGGGGCGGGATCGACGAGGCTCCAGAGATCGCTCTTGGCCACCATGGTCGCGGCGAGGGCCTCGAGTTCTTCTCCGTTCAGTCCGGAGGCCCACATGCCGCCGACGTAGGCGCCCATGCTCGTGCCGGCGATGGCGGTGACGGGAATGCCGTTTTCTTCGAGCACCTGGATCACCCCGATGTGGGCGAGACCCTTGGCGCCGCCTGCGGAAAGAGCCACGCCGATGCGGACGCGGGGGGTGGAATCCTTGCCGGGCGCGACGAGGCCTCCGAGAGCGGGAGGGGCTTGGAGATGGAAGCAGGCTGCCATGATCGTGTTGCTCTGTCGGCAACCGGCAGCCCGCCTCTCGTGGGTTCCCCGGGATCGGCCCGGATCTTTTGTTCTGTCCGGGTTTTCCTCGGTGAGGATTCTGTCAGCGATACTCTTGTTTTCCGGGGGACCCTCGTCGCGATGCGGGCGGCATGTCGCCGGGGTTTGGGGTGTGTGTCAGATGAGGTTGGAAACTTCCGCGCCCTCTGTCGAAGGCGCTCTATTGGATTAGACGGACGGGTTCCGGAATTCGTTCACCGATTTTGATCGAATTCGTCGAAGAATGGGTTTTTGATAGGGCGTCCGATTTCCCCATCCATGCGCAACCCCGATTGGCTCAGGCTCTTTCCCGACTCCGACTTCCGCTGGGCGATGAATCTGCGTCCGGGGGATGCGGTCGATTTTTTCTCACCATCGGAGGAGTCGGCCGCGGTTCTGGAGGAGCGGTCGCGTCTGCTCCGTGACGCGCCTGGTTTCCATGAGGTGCTCCCGGAGTCGGAAAAGGAAATCATCGATCAGGCTCTCGACCGGCTCTCCGCATGGACAGGACAGACCTTCGAGGACGGGCGTGAGGCGGGGTGTCGGCTGGAGCCCGATTGGGTGCTCCTGCGGGAACAGGTGGACGGGATGCCTCGCGTCGTCGCGGGGTCGGTATGTTTTCCCTCGGGTTGGTCGTTGCCGGAGAAGGCGGGTCTGCCACTGGATGAAGTCCACGGAAACGTCCCGCGACTGAACGAGTCGCTCGGCCGGCAGATTGCAACCTTTCTCGGGAAGCTCGTCCCCGGCACGCCCTGGGAGCGTGAGAACTGGGGGCTCAGCGCCGATGCGGCACGCGATCATCATCCCCGCCACCGGAGAAGGCGGCTCGACGGCGGCGAGAAGCTCGACGAGGCATGGATCCGGCTGGAACGCCAGATTTTGGTGCGTTTGTCAGGCGATGGGATCCTTTTCGGAATCCATGTCGGCAATCATCGCCTTGATGAAGTGGCGGGCCTCTCGGCGGTCCTGCCCGCACGCATTGCCCGTGCCCTGAAATCAATGCCGGAGGACGCGGCTGAATACAAGGGGCTGCTTGCCGCGCGGTCTGGAATCGCCGCGCGGCTGGAGGCCGGTGTTTGAATCACTTGGCGAGCGAGGCGGGGATGCCCAGTTCGGCCAGATCCTCGGGAGCGAAGCCCGTGCCGAGAGTCAGAACCTTCCACTTCCCGCCGGGGAGGGCCTTGAGAAAGGCGATCGCCGGATCGGTCGCGCCGGATTCCGAGGTCACTTTGACGCGGGCGTAGCCATCGACGGCCTTTTCGATCGCGACGACCGGGTCGTTGACCCCCGCCTCCTTGAAGACGAAGCGCATCGTCGCCTGAGTGATCTCGTCTTCAGGATCCCCCGCATGGACGCAGGGCAGGGAAAGGAATGAAACCACAAGGATTGCGAAAAGGGCGATGGATGACTTCATGTTGGATGTTGCGTTGGCTTTGACCACGACATCATGCATGAGCGCCCGCTACGGGTCAATCCCCCCTTCGGGTCAAATCTCGAACGACAGCTTTACGCGAGAATACCCTCGATCACGTGTCCGTGCACATCCGTGAGGCGCATGTCGCGGCCGCTGAAACGGAAGGTGCTCTTCGTGTGGTCGATACCCAGGAGGTGCAGCATCGTCGCGTGGAGGTCGTACATTTCGAAACGGTCCTGCACCGCCTTGTAGCCCCACTCGTCGGTCGCGCCGACGCTGACGCCGCCCTTCACGCCGCCGCCGGCCATCCAGACGGTGAAGCCGAAGGGATTGTGATCTCGCCCGTCCTCGCCTTGCGCGAAAGGGGTGCGTCCGAATTCGCCCGCCCAGACGATGAGGGTGGAGTCGAGCAATCCGGTGCGGCGCAGGTCCTTGATGAGCGCGGCGATGGGCTGGTCGACCGTCTTGCAATTCTTGGTGTGGCCGTCGTGGAGTTTGCCGTGTTGGTCCCAGCGGTCGCCGTTGCCGTTCGGGCAGGTCAGTTCGATGAAGCGGACCCCTCGCTCCACGAGTCGTCGGGCGAGGAGGCATTGCAGGCCGAAGGTCCGGGTGTTTTCGTAATCGGCGTCGAGGCCGTAGAGTTTTTTCACCGCATCGGATTCACCGCGGAGGTCGGTCAACTCGGGCACCGAAGTCTGCATGCGGAAGGCGGTCTCATAATTGCCGATCATGCCCTCGATCTGCGGGTCGTGTCCGCTTGCGGCGAGGACGGATTGGTCGAGTTGGGAGATGAGCCGCAGTTTGTTCCGCTGCAGATCGGGATTCGGCTCGGTGGGGCGGATGTTCGCGATGGGCTGATCGCGCGGCAGGAAGACCGAACCCTGGTAGGCCGCGGGGAGGAAGCCCGATCCAAAACAATCGAGTCCGCCCGGCGGAATGAGGCCGCCATTGAGGACGACGAAGCCGGGCAGGTTGCGGTTCATCGTGCCGAGGCCGTAGCCGAACCATGCACCCATGCTGGGGCGGCCCTGGAGACCGCTGCCGGTGTGGAGGAAATAATTCGCCGAGGTGTGCTCGGAGAATTTCGAGGTCATCGACTTGATGAAGGCCAGTTCGTCGATCACCTCGGGATCGGCGAGATACGGAAAGAGATCGCTGACCCACGCGCCGCTCCGGCCGCGCTGCTTGAAGGCCCATTGGCTCTTGAGAACCTTGCCGACGTTGTCGAACTGGGTCGGGGCGAGCTCACCGATGACCTCGCGCGGATCGCGTCCGTGGTATTTCTCGAGGAGCGGCTTGTAATCGAAGGTGTCGACCTGCGACGGGCCCCCGTCCATGTAGAGGAAGATCACGTTCTTCGCCCGTGGCGTGAAATGCGGCGTGCGCGGAGCGAGCGGATCGGCCGGGAGCGAAGTCGCGGCGGCCATCGTCTCCTCGTGCATGAGCGCGTGAAGGGCGACCCCGCCGAAACCAAGGGCGCAACGGCGCAGCAGGTCACGTCGGGAGAACGGGGCGGGATGGAATCGGTGACAGTGCATGGCAGGGCGCGTTTCGCGCGCGGTAAGAGGTGGGGGGCGCTTCGCGCCGTAAAAAGTGAAAGGTAAAAAGTAGAGGGTGCGATGCTGGCGTTGGATGAAATGAAAGGATACGTTTTCGGGGAGGCGTTTTGCGTCGAGCGTTCTCTTCGTGAAAACCTTTTACTTTTTACCTTTCACTTTTTACTGCGTGATTCGCTCAAGGATCACCGAACGAAGATAAAATCCTTCGAGTTAAAGAGCGCATGCGCGAGGTCGGACCAGACCCTCTCGTCCCGGGCACCGTAGAGGGTTGACTGCTCGTCGAGGAAGGCGGCGAGGGCGTCGATGGTGGTTTTGTCAGGCTCGCGGCCTGTCGCGGTTTCGACCATGCGGGCGATGCGGGTCTTGTCGTCGATGCCGGTCTCGGCGAGGGCGCGGCCCGCCCACTTCTCCGCCTGGTCGGCGACGAAGGGATCGTTCATCAGGGCGAGGGCCTGGGCGGGGACGTTCGAGACGCTGCGGGCTCCTTTCGGGCCAAACGGATTCGGCATGTCGAAGGTCGTGAGGAGGGGCGGGAGGAAGTTCCGGTAGATCGATCCGTAGATCGTGCGGCGTCCGTTCCCGTCGAGCGGTCCGCTGGGACGCGCACCGCGGCCGGTCATGAAATCGGTGCGGTGGGTCGCGATGGGAGGGCCGTGGAGGGCGCGGTCGAGCGATCCGGAGACGGCGAGCAGGTTGTCGCGGATCGCCTCGGCGGTGAGGCGGCGGACGGGCATGCGGTGGAGCAGGGCATTGGTCGGATCGGCGGTGGCGAGGAGATTCGCGTCAATGTCAGGATGTGCCGCCGAGCTCTGGGCGTAGGCGTTTGTCAGGACGAGGGAGCGGATCGCCCGTTTCACCGACCAGCCGTTCGCCACGAAGTCGTGGGCGAGCCAATCGAGCAATTCGGGATGGGTGGGGAGTTGGCCCATGGGTCCGAAGTCATCGACGCTCGCGACGAGCCCGCGTCCGAAGAGGTGATGCCAGAGCCGGTTCACGGCGACCCGCGGGGTGAGCGGATTCTCCGGCGAGACGGTTTCCTCGGCGAGGGTCAGGCGACTGCCTTCCTTGCCGCCGAGGGCGGTGAGGAAACGGCGCGGCACCTCTTCGCCGGGACTGCGGTGGCTGCCGCGACCGTAGACCCGTGCATTCTCAGGCGTGCCCTCGGCCATGGTCAGGGCGAAACGCTCGGGCGGCAGCGAGCCGGCGAGGCGGTGCCCTTCGGCGATGAGGGCGGCGGTTTCCGGAGAGACCGCGGGAGCTTCGGTGGCGGGACTTTCTTTCGAGGGTGCGGGATCGGCGAAGCGGATCTCATCGATCTCATAATAGCCCGGGCCCGGATCGACGAACTCGAGGTAGGCGCGGTGTCCGCGATATTTTTTCAGGTCGGCGTCGAAACGCATCCAGGTGAATTCGCCCTTCGTGTCGGGATTCTTGTGAATCGTGTTACGGAAGAGGAGCGGCTGATGGACCGCCATGTGGTAGTTGTCGATGACGACACGCATCATTCCTCCGAGGGCCCGGAGGCGGACGTGGATGACGTCGCTGCCAATCGTGAAGGTGGGCGAACGCAGCACACCGCTGTGGGCCTCGCCGAGGCGCGCGCTCGAGACGGTGCCGGGTGAGGTGAAGGTGCTTCCCTCCTCCAAGGTGTATTTCGGCGAGGTGCCGGTGGGAGCGAACGCTTCTCCCACGATCGACCAGCCCGGGGGAAGATCTTCGCTTTCAAAGTCGGCGAAGAGCGCGGAGTCGGGCTTCTCTTTTTGTGGCGGAGCGGGCGAAGTTGGCGTCAAGGTCGCATCCGCCTTCGCGAGCAATTCCCGTTGCTTCGCCGCGGCGGCGGCACGCGCGCCTCCCGGATCCATCGACCGCTCGGTGCGCGCGCTGCTGTGGAGGTATCCGGTGAGGGCGTAGTAGTCGGCCGTCGAGATCGCGTCGAACTTGTGGTCGTGGCAACGGGCGCACGAAACGGTGAGCCCGAGGAAGGCCTTGCTGTAGACATCGATCTGGTTGGCCTGGTGGTCGGACTCATCGGCGAGCACGTCGGTGGGTGAGTGGGTCGCTTCGTTCAGATACCAGAAACCGGTGCCGAGGATCGATTCGTTGAAACCCTCTTTCGCGTTCCGCCGCGGAGTGGCGAGGAGGTCGCCGGCGATGTGCTCTTTGGCAAAAAGGTCAAAGGGCACGTCTTCGTTGAAGGCGCGGATGAGATAATCGCGGTATTCGAAGGCGTGGTCGATCGGATAGTCGAACTCGTGCCCGTGCGTCTCGGCATAACGGACGAGATCCATCCAATGACGCGCCCACTTCTCGCCGAAGTGCGGGGAGGCGAGCAGGGCATCGACGACCTTCTCGCGGCGCTCCTTTGAGGTGTCTGTCAGGAAAGCCCCCATCGCCTCCGGTGTCGGAGGCAGTCCGGTGAGATCGAAGGAAACGCGGCGCAGCCAGGTGCGGTCGTCGGCGGGTTCGGCGGGGCTCAGGCCGGCGGCCTCGATCTTCGCGAGGAGGAAGGCATCGACGGGAGAAGAGACCCAGGCGGTATTCTTCACTTCGGGAACCGCCGGGGAAACCACGGGACGCCACGACCAATGCTCCGCCCGGCGTTGTTCGAGGTCGAAGACGTCGCTCTTCCCGGCCTGTGGGACCGGTTCCTCCGGCCACGGGGCGCCGCCCGCGACCCATTTCCGGAAATCCTCGACCACGGCGGCGGCGAGCTTTTCCTTCGGCGGCATGCGCAGATCGGGATTGCCGTAGGCGATCGCCTCGACGAGGAGGCTGTCGTCCGGTTTGCCGGGGACGAGAGAAGGTCCGGTATCGCCGCCGGCGAGGAGGTGGGAAACGTGATCGACCTGCAGCGAACCTTTCAGCTTTTCCGAATCGGCGCTGTGGCAGGAATAACATTTCTCCGCGAGGACCGGCCGGATCTTTTCCTCGAAGAACCGGACTCCATCCTCCGGCGAGGAGAATTCGGCGCGGGCCGGGTCCGCCCACGAAAGAGCGAAGACGATGCAAGCAGCCGACGCGACCGCTCCTCCGCGGGGAGCCCTCCGACCTGACTTGTTCGCAACGCTTCGCATCCTGGTGAATCTTACGAAACTTCCCCCGGATCCGTCGAACCTACAAATCCGGGAAGGACACAAACTGATACGATTTTCTCGATCAGGTTGCAAAGATGGGGTGTTGGAGCGTAGATTTTCCACCAGTTCACGCGATTCCGCCATGGCCCGCCCTCAATTGGAAGTGATCCCGACCGGCCCGACCCAGGCCTTCGTTTTCAAGGTCGATCAGGACATCTGGCCGGTCTATCACTACCATCCCGAGTATGACATCCTCTTTTCGCTGAAGGATCACGCGGGCGAGTTTCTTTCGGGCGATCACATCGGACGCCTCACCCGCGGGACCCTCATCATGAATGGACCGAACATCCCGCACGCCCTGCATTCGGGGAAGCCGGACGAGAGTGATCCGGCGCGTCCGTCCCTCGCCGTGATTCAGTTTTCCCGCGAGTCGCTCGGCGAGGATCTCCTGCGCAAGCCCGAGATGCAGCCTGTGCGTGAGTTTCTCCAGGCGGCGAAGCGCGGTTATGAATTCTTCGGAGCGACCGCGCAGCGGGCCGGGGAATGGATCCTCGCGATGGAGACGCAGACGCCTTTCGAGCGCTTCGTGCAATTGCTGCGTCTTCTCCACCACTTCGCGGCCTCGGAGGAAAAACGTCCTCTCGCGAGTCCCGCCTTTTCGCCCTCGTTGAAAGCGAGCGATATCTCGCGGCTTGATGAAGTCCTCGCCTGGCTGCGGCGTCACCGGGCCGATCCCATCACGCTCGAACGTGCCGCCGCGGTCGCGAAGATGAGCCCCAAATCCTTCTGCCGTTTCTTCAAGGCGAACACCGGCAAGACCCTTGTCGAATACCTCCATGAGCTCCGCGTCGGCGAGGCCTGCCGTCAATTGCTCGAGACCGATCGGCCCGTCTCCGAGATCGCGCTGGAATGCGGCTTCAACAATCTCTCGAACTTCAACCGCCGTTTCCGCGAATTGAAAGGGATGACGCCGCGGGAGTACCGCAGGCAGACACCGATCGATCCGGCGGAGCAGGGGAGGGAGTTGCCGGTGTCGGGGCGGGGAGGTAGATGATGCTCCCATTTCACGGCCCGGGACGCTGATTTGACAGACTGGGTTCCGGGAACCAACCTTCCTCCATGAACTGGAGTGACCGAATCATCGAGGATCCCGCTGTTTGTCACGGAAGTCCCTGCATCGCAGGCACCCGGGTCCTTGTTTCGGTATTGCTCGACAATCTGGCGTGCGGGGTTCCAGAGGAGGAAATCCTCGCCAGTTATCCATCCATTCAGGCGGGCGATCTCCGGGCTGCTGTCGGTTACGCGGCGGATCTGGCGAGAGGACGTCTGGTGGCGACGCCGGATGCGGCGGCATGAAATTCAAAAGCGACGAAAACCTCCCTGCGGAGGTCGTGGCGCTGCTCCGCTCAGCCGGACATGACGCGCATTCCGTGCTGGATGAAGACCTCGGGGGTGCTTCGGATTCCTCTCTTGCCGGTGTTTGCCGGAAAGAGGGCCGCATTCTGCTGACGCTCGACCTCGATTTTGCCGACATCCACGCATTCCCGCCGGGATCGCATCCCGGAATTGTCGTCATCCGTCTGCGCCGACAGGACAAACGAATGGTCCTGGGAATCATCCCTCGAATTCTGGAGCTTCTCAAGACCGAAGCCGTTGACGGGAGGCTCTGGATCGTGGACGAGGTCAAAACCCGCATCTTTGAAAGTTGAGCGCTCGATTGCTCTTTTCTGGATGATGGCTCGATACGCCCTAAATCTCCGCACCGGGCCGGGCGGATTTGCCCTATTGCAGCCCCGCTTTTTCCGGCTTACCTGAGCCGCATGCCAAATCCATGGACCGGGGTGGGCAACCCCTACACACGCCAGGAAGTCCTCGACCGGCTCCGCGACACGCTCTCGCGGGGCGAGGCCATCATCGCCGCGGGCGCGGGCACGGGGATCAGCGCCAAGTTCATCGAACGCGGCGGCGCCGACCTCATCATCATCTACAACTCGGGCCGCTACCGCATGATGGGCCACGGCTCCATCGCCGGAATCATGGGCTACGGCGACGCCAACGCCACCGCCATGGAGATCGGCGAGTTCGAGGTGCTGCCGGTGGTGAAGGAGATCCCCGTGATCTGCGGCGTCCACTGCACCGATCCGCGCCGCCGCATGTGGCACTGGCTGCAGCAGGTCAAGTCGATGGGTTTCTCGGGGATGAACAATTTTCCCACCCACACCATCATCGACGGCTCCTTCCGACAGCAGCTCGAGGAGACCGGCATGGGCACGGACAAGGAGATCGAAACGGTCGCCCTCGCCCGCCGCATGGACCTCTTCACGATCGTCTACGTGGCCTCGCCCGCCGAGGCCAAGGCCATGGCCGAAGCCGGAGCCGATGTCATCATCGCGCATGTCGGCTGCACCATCGGCGGATCGATCGGCGTGACGAACGCGGCGATGTCGCTCGAGGACGCCGCCGTGGCGACGCAGGCGATCATCGATGCGGGCAAATCGGTGCGCGACGACGTCATCTATCTTTCCCCCGGCGGTCCCATCGCGACGCCCGCCGATGCCGCCTTCATCAACGAACGCACCGATGCGGTCGGATTCGTCGGTGCTTCCAGTCTCGAACGCATGGCCGTCGAGGAGTCGTTGACGCAACTGACCCGCGAGTTCAAATCGATTCCCCTTCACCGCACGAAGTGACATGCCCGGAAAACGCATCGCGGTGATCGGCACCCTCGACACGAAAGGCGCGGAACACGCCTACGTCGCGGATTGCCTGCGCGAGTTCGGGCACGAGCCGCTCCTGATCGATCTTGTTCTTCATCGCGCATCTCCAATCCCGAGACTCTCGCAGTGTTCCGAAAACCGTTGCTCGGCAATGGCGATGTTCTCCTCGTACCAGCGACGCCATTGATTAGTCTTGTCACCCCCGGTCAAAATCACTGCTTGG
>JALRFZ010000010.1 GCA_023253615.1 Verrucomicrobiales bacterium
ACGCCAACCCCAATCATCACGAGTCAGTGGCCTGTGGTTTCACTTAGCGAAGCTTGCACGCTCATTACCGACGGCACCCACCAAACTCCGACTTACTCGACTGAAGGGTTCATCTTCTTGTCAGCAAAGAACGTCGTTGGAGGGCGAATTGATTGGGAAAACGTGAAGCGAATTCCCGATTCTCTCCACCGTGAGCTGCATAAAAGACTTGCCCCCGAGAAGGGTGATATCCTCTTGGCAAAAAATGGAACAACGGGTGTTGCCGCCGTTGTTGATCGAGATGCCGTCTTTGATATTTACGTAAGCTTAGCCCTCCTCCGACCGCGGTCGAATGTTCTTCCGGAGTATCTTGTACGGGTCATAAATTCACCGAATACGAAGCGCCAGTTTAACGGGCACCTAAAAGGGATCGGTGTTCCAAATCTTCACCTCAAAGACATACGGAACGCGACAATCCCCCTCCCGCCCCTCGCCGAGCAGAAGCGGATCGCGGGGATCCTGGACGCGGCGGACGCGCTGCGGGCCAAGCGCCGCGCCGCCCTCTCCCAACTCGACGCCCTCGCCCAATCCCTCTTCCTCGACCTCTTCGGCGATCCCGTGACGAATCCGAAGGGGTGGGAGGTTCTTACCGGTGATGACATCTGCCGGAGGATTACAGTTGGTATCGTTGTTCAGCCCGCATCTTACTATCGAGAATCGGGTGTCCCAGCTCTTCGTTCACTGAATGTCCGAGCAAATCGAATTTCACTCGACAATTTGGTCTATTTCTCAAAATCGGATAACGAAGGCAAATTGGCGAAAACCAGGGTCCGAGAAAATGACATCCTCCTCGTAAGGTCAGGGCAACCAGGAACGGCAGCGGTTGTGCCGAAAGATCTGGATGGGATCAACGCAATCGATATCCTGATCGCGACGCCGGACCTTTCGCTCGTTAATCCAACTTATTTGTCGTTCTATTTCAATTCCCCTGGTGGAAAGGCCATGGCTTTGGGAGCTCAACGCGGGCAAATTCAAAAGCACCTCAACGTCGGTTCTTTAAAGGTTGCACCAATCCCCGTCCCCCCTCTCCCCCCTCCAACAACAATTCGCCGCCGCGGTCGAGGCGATCGAGCGGCAGAAGGTCCGCCACCGCGAGCAGCTCGCCGGCCTCGACGCCCTCTTCGCCTCCCTCCAGCACCGCGCCTTCCGGGGGGAGCTTTGAACGGGACGAGGGTTTGTCTTTCCGCGGAAGTTCTGCCACATTCGCCCCATGTTCACCCGCATCCAAGCCCTCCGTTTCCGCTGCCTCCGCTGCGTGGATCAGGAATTGGGCCGGTTCACCACCTTGGTCGGACCCAACGCGAGCGGAAAAACGACGTTCCTCGACGTGATCGCCCTGCTCGGCGACCTGATGCGCAACGGGGGCAAGGTCGCCGATACGGTGCTCGAGCGCAGCACCGATTTCCGCAAACTGCTCTGGATGGGTGAGGGTTCCTCGTTCCAACTCGCCGTCGAGGCAAGGCTGCCCGAGGAGGTGCGTGAAGCGATGGCCGAGGAATGGCGGCACTTTACCCGCGTCCGATACGAGGTCGAAATTGGTCTGGACGAGGCGACGAACCTGCTCGGCCTCAACCACGAGGTGTTGTGGCTGTTGAATGGGACCGAGGAGGCCCCTGTTCGCGAGCTGGAGCTTTTTCCCTCGCCTCTGGCGCCGCCTTCCACGATCTTCCTCAAATCGGGGAAGGGTCGAAAGTCGATCATCTCCAACCGCCCTGGTGGGAATGCGAACTACATTCCCGATGGAAAGAAGACCTACAATCCTTCCTTCCGGCTGGGTCGGGAGACGGCGGCGATGGCGAACATTCCGGCGGACCGGGACAGCTTCCACGCGGCCCCGTGGTTTCGCGACCTCCTCGTCAACGGGATCCAGACGCTCACCTTGAACAGCCAGAAGATCCGTCAACCGAGCCCGCCCGGCCTTGGGAAGCGGTTTCAACCCGACGGGTCGAATCTCCCCTGGGTCGTGGCGGAACTGCGGAAGGATGAGGACCGATTCGACCAGTGGCTCGCCCACGTCCGAACTGCCCTGCCGGACATCGAGGACATCAGAAGCATCGAGCGCCCGGAAGACAAACACCGCTACGTGTCGATCCGCTACCAAGGCGGGGCGGAGGTGCCCTCGTGGCTCGCCTCCGACGGCACCTTGCGGCTGCTCGCCCTCACGATCCCGGCCTACCTGGCGGAGGTGGACGGAGTCTTTTTGATCGAAGAGCCGGAAAACGGAATTCACCCCCGCGCGATCGAAACGGTGTTGCAATCGCTCTCCTCGATCTACGACGGCCAGGTCCTGCTCGCGACCCATAGCCCGGTCGCCCTGAACATGCTCGATCCCAAGGACGTGCTTTGTTTCGCCAAGGATGACACCGGAGCCACCGACATCGTCGCAGGGGACCGGCATCCCGCCCTGAAGAGCTGGAAGCACGGCGAACCCGATTTCGGAGTCCTCTTCGCGTCCGGAATCCTGAGCTGAGCCGCCGACATGAAGGATCTCTTCGTATTCGTGGCGGACAAGAACATGGAGTTCACGCTGAAGGGCGGACTCGAACGGCCCGAGAGCCTGGGGATACGTCCGATCACATTTGAGATTCGCCAACACCCTGGCCGCGACGGAGGGATGCGCACGAGCGGGGCACAGATCATGGCGCTGGAGGCTTCGCGATTCCGGAATGCCCTGATGGTTTTCGACTATGAGGGTAGTGGCGCCTCCGAATCATCGCAGGACCTCGAGGCAAGGCTCGACGCGGCTCTTTCCCAGCAGTGGGGAGATCGCGCCAAGGCGATCGTGATCGAGCCGGAAGTGGACATCTGGATGTGGGGCGGCGATCAGGTCTTGGCGACGATCCTGCGATGGGGACGCACGGAGTCAATCCGGGAATGGCTGTCCTCGACGGGCTTTGCGTTTCGATCCGACGGCAAACCCGAACGCCCGAAAGAGGCTCTTGAGGCGGTGTTTGCCGAAGCTCGTCGGCCTCGCTCGTCGGCGAACTACGAGAAGATCGCTCGCCAAATCAGTCTGGCTCGATGCACGGATCCGGCGTTCAAACGGCTTCAGGAGACCTTGGGGCGGTGGTATCCGGTCGAGGTTGGATCTTGGGATGGTCGAGGTGATCCCTGAGTTCACCATTCAAACTGATCGGTCCACCTCCGCCAACTCCGCACTTGTTTTGTCAGAAAAAGACCCCTATATTTCTGACAGAATGAGCCGCCCGAAATCCGCCGACAGCATGGACGCGAAGGTGCTGCGTCGCCTGCGCGCGCGGGGTAGCGGGGCGGTGGCGGCCTCGACGGAGTTTCTCGACCTCGGCAACCGCGCCTCTGTCGACCAGGCCCTTTCCCGCCTCGTCCGGCGGGGCGAACTGCGCCGGGTGAGCCGGGGCGTCTACGGCTACCCGGAGCGCAGCCGACTGATCGGGGAACTGGCCCCGCGTCCGGAACAGGTCGCGAGGGCCCTCGCGCGAAGGGGCAGCCAGAGGCTCCTCGTCTCGGGTGCCTACGCGGCCAACCTGCTCGGCCTGAGCGACCAGGTGCCGGCCCGGGTCGAATACCTCACCGACGGCCCCTCGCAGACGGTGATGATCCGGAATCTGCCGGTGAAGTTGAAACAGACGACGCCCCGCCGCCTCGTCGTCGCCGACCGGGTCAGTGGCACCGTGGCGGAGGCTCTGCGCTTTCTCGGGCAATCGCAAATCGACGAGACCGTGGTCGCCAAGCTGCGGAAACGGCTCAACGACAAGGAGCGGCGGCAATTGGTGAAGGACATCCCGCTGGTGCCCGGCTGGATAGGGGACGTGTTTCGCAAGGTGGGGGAGGGGGTGGAATGAATCGACGCTGCTGGCTTGGACATTCGAACCTTCTTCAGGATCTCAAAGCTCATGCCTGACGCCGTTTTCAACGCAGATCTTTACAACGAGGACGTCGACCTCGAGGCGAAACGTGCAGCAGGGCGCGACGGAAAAGGGGCGCTTCCCAACGATGTATGGGAGACATACTCGGCGTTTGCGAACACGGATGGTGGCGTGATTTTTCTGGGTGTATCGGAAAGGCCTGATCGCACTCTGGAAGGAACCGGAATCGAGGACACAGAAGGGGTTCTGGTCGATTTTTGGAACCAGATCAACAATCCTCAGAAGGTCAGCCGCAATCTTCTCTCCCACCCAATGGTGGCCAAGCACCCGCTCCCCAATGGACGTTGGGTGCTTGCGATTCAGGTGCCCCGGGCGACGCGTAAGGAGCGCCCTGTCTTCATCAATGGGAACCCCTTGACCGGGACTTTCAAGCGTCAGCAATCTGGTGACTACCGATGTACGGAAGAGGAAGTGAAGCGAATGCTGGCGGAGCAGACGGAAGATGAGCGCGATGCCCGTATCCTCCCGGGCTTCCATTTCGACGACGTCGACATGGCCAGCTTCAATGCTTATCGAAACCGTTTAGCCGCGTTGAAGCCCGACCATCCCTACCTCAGCGCCAGTAATCTCGAATTCATGCGCAAGGTCGGCGGCTGGAGGCACGACCGGGAAACGGGGAAAGAGGGTATGACCCTCGCTGGCCTGCTGATGTTTGGAAAGCACGAGTCAATCCACGAGGCGATGCCGAATTACTTCGTCGATTACCGGGAACTGCCGATCGGTGGAACGAAAACGGAATGGGTCGACCGTCTCACCCCGGATGGGACGTGGTCGGGAAATCTGTATGATTTCTACCGCTCGGCGATCCAGCGGCTATCCCGCGATCTCAGGGTGCCGTTCCGTCTTGAAGGCGACGAACGGGAGGACGATACCGGTGTCCATAAAGCGCTGCGCGAGGCTTTGGTGAACGCGATCGTCCACGCGGATTACTCGGCGCGCATCTCGATCCTAGTGGTAAAGGCTCCCGGCTACTTCGGATTCCGGAACCCGGGGCGGATGCGGATCCCGATCGACAAGGCCCTGGAAGGCGGTCACAGCGATTGCCGGAACCGCAGTCTCCAGCGGATGTTCAGCTTGATCGGCTTGGGAGAGCAGGCCGGTTCGGGAATTCCGCGTGTGCTGGAGAATTGGAAAACCCAGCACTACCGGGTGCCGGAACTCTGGGAAACACTGGAGCCCGAGGCAACCTTGATCAGAATGCGGACCGTGAGCCTTTTGCCGGATTCGACTCTGGAGGAGCTCCGCACCCGTTTCGGGAAAGCATTCGAGGGCCTAGGGGAAGACGAAAGGCTCGCTGTTGCAACGGCGCAGATCGAGGGATTCGTCTCGAATGGCCGGATGCAGCAACTCTGTCGCCTGCATCCCCGGGATATCACGATTTTGCTCAAAAAAATGGAGGACCAAGGTTTTCTTGTTCACGACGGCCAAGGACGCGGCACGACCTATCGGATCGCTGGAACTGAAGCGGTCGATCTCGCCGGAGCGGTCGATCTGGGTGACCCAGCGGTTGGCTCCGCACATTTGCCGCCGAGCTCCGCACATTTGCCGTCCCGCTCCGCACATTTGGACAAAGAACACCAGCAGTTGGGAATGAAGCCCGGATGCGTGGACGATGATCCGGTGCTGTTAAAGGTCGCCGAGGCATTCAGGAGCAACCGGAAGGCGGCTCCGGAAACGACTCGGGACACGATTTTGGATCTTTGTCGCGGAAGATTTCTCACACTCAACGAGTTAGCTAGACTCATGAATCGTTCGGCACATGGCCTTCGCCAGCGCTTTGTCAAGCCGATGGTGGATACCGAGAAGGTCCTGGAGCGTCGCTTCCCCCAGCAGCCCAATCACGATCAACAAGCCTACCGGACCCGCGAATCATGAGCAACTTCGCCTTCCTCCCGCCCGAATTCCGCGCT
>JALRFZ010000097.1 GCA_023253615.1 Verrucomicrobiales bacterium
AAGCTGATGTCGTCGCGGTTGTCGGGCGGCAGCTGGGTGAAGGCGTGCACGTAGTAGACGCACTGGGCGAGGACGCGGACGACGTTGATGGAGTTGATCGCGGAGAGGCGCATCTCCTGTTTGAACGCGAGGTCGCTCATCAGTTCCTTCACGATGGCTTGGGCGTCGTCGAAGGTGCCCTGGATCGGGATCGGATAGATGTTGTCGGCTCCCGTGCAGGTCATCTGGCGCTCCTGCAGCTCGGAGATGCGGCCCTCGGGGTAGAGGATGAAAACCTTGGCACCCTTCTTCCCGGCGAGTCCGTGGATCGCGGCGGCTCCGGTGTCACCCGAGGTGGCGCCGAGCACGTTGATGGAGACGCCGGTGCGCTCGATCTGCTCTTCGAAAAGACTGCCGATGAGCTGCAGCCCGAAATCCTTGAAGGAAAGGCTGGGGCCGTGGAAAAGCTCGAGGACAAAAAGGTTGTCCGCAAGCTGTTGCAGCGGCGCGTTCATCGTGTCGCTGAAGTCACCGTAGCTGTGGTCGATGATCTCGATGAGGTGCTCGCTGTCGTGGTCGTTGTCGAAGAGGCTCAGGAAATCCCAGGCGAGGGCGGCATAGGGGAGGGCGTCCTCGACGAGAATGCTCTGCGGCAGCATGGGGAGGTGGCGCGGCACGTAGAGGCCGCCATCGGGAGCAAGTCCGCGTGCGAAGGCCTCGTTGAAACTGACCGGCTCACCGCCGCCGCGGGTAGAAACAAAATCCATGGGGGAACTTAGAACGATTTTCGGGGATTGAAATGGAAAAGGGCGCAGGTCGGGAAAGCTTCGCCGGAAACGGGCGGATGACAAGTGCCTTGGCCTCCGGTAAAGGACTTTGCGGGCGGCGGCGTTTCGGGGCGTTTGCCCTGAGGCTCGGAGCGATGCGATAAACAACACCGAACGCTTCCGCTCACCCCGCATCCTCAACCCGGAGCAGGACGGGCCGTTCACGGATGCAATCGAGCGCCGCGATCTGATCGAGGGCGCGCTGGACGGTGCCGTAGGAAGCGTAGTGCAGCATCAGGACGATGGCGGCATACTGCTCGTCGTGATCCTCGGGCTGGATCACCGAGAGGATGCCGATCCCGTTCTCACCCAGCACCGTGGCGATGCGGGCCAGAACGCCGGGCCTATCCTCGGCCTCGACGCGGAGGTAGTATTTGGAAACGCTCTCGCCGATGGGCAGGGTCTCGCCGTAGAGGGAATGGGTGACGAGTCCCGAACCCAGGGCCGGCTGGGTCCACATCGCGGCGTCGGCGATGTCGGCGATGACGGAGCTCGAGGTCGGATCCTGCCCGGCGCCGGACCCGTAAAAGAGCGTCTCCCCGACGATGTCGCCCTTCACCATCACGGCATTGTAGGCGCCCTTGACGGAAGCCAGGATGTGTTTCGAAGGAATCAGCGAAGGCTGCACGCGCACCTCGATCGACCCCGAATCCTCATGGAGACGGATCACGCCGAGGAGCTTGATGGTGTAGCCGAGGCGACCGGCGAAATCGATGTCGGCGGCGCGGACGTTTTCGATCCCCTCGACGTGGATGCGATCACAGGGCACCCAGCGTCCATAGCTGAGGGAGGCGAGAATGATCGCCTTGTGGGCCGCATCCCATCCGTTCACATCGAGGGTCGGATCCGCCTCCGCATAGCCGAGGGCCTGGGCCTCGGCGAGAGCGTCCTCGTAGGAAAGGCCCGCCTCGAACATGCGGGTGAGGATGAAATTGCAGGTCCCGTTGATGATGCCCACGACCGACTGGATGTGATTCCCGATGAGGGATTCCTGCACAGCCTTGATGATGGGGATGCCGCCGGCCACGGCCGCTTCGTAATGGATGGGGCGGCCGCAGGCCTCGGCAATGGCGAAGAGCTCCTGCCCGCGCTCGGCGAGGAGGGCTTTGTTCCCCGTGACGACCGCCTTGCCTTTTTCGAGCGCGGACTTCACGAGATCGAAGGCGCGGTCGGTGCCGCCGATCAATTCCACGACGATGTCGATCGAAGGATCCTCGACGAGATCCTGCAGGCTCGTCGTGACGATGCCCTCGGGCAGATCGACGGAACGGGCCTTCGCAGGATCGCGCACCGCGATGCGGGCGACTTCGAGGTGATAACCGGTGCGTTCGCGCAGCAAATGACGGTTCTTCGCGAGGTTTTTGTAAACGCCCGCGCCGACATTGCCGAATCCGGCGAGTCCGATTTTGAGGGTGGGAACCGACATGCGCGCAACCAAAGGACGCGGAAAGGCCGGAAGCAAGTGGAACCTTCGTCATTCGAGACGCGGGAGACTTGCCCCGGCGCATCTTCGGGATTGCGCCCGCGGCGGCGCTCGGATACCGTTCCGGCCCATGAAAAAAGCTCCCTTTCTCACCCTCCTCGCCCTCGCCGCGGGCCTTTCCTTCGCCAACGCCGAGGAAGGATTCATCGAACTCTTCAACGGCAAAAACCTCGACGGCTGGTCGCCCTCGGCCGAAGCCCCGGAATCCTTTTCGGTGAAGGATGGCATCCTCATCGTGAAAGGCGGCCGCAGCCACCTTTTCTACACCGGCGGGGCGAACGTCGGGAAGTTCAAGGATTTCGAGCTGAAGGTGCGCGCCAAAACCTTCGCCGGTGCGAACAGCGGCGTTTATTTCCACACCAAACCCCAGCCCGAAGGCTGGCCGGAGAACGGCTACGAATGCCAGGTCAACTCGACCCACAAGGATCCCAAGAAAACCGGCAGCCTCTATGGCGTGAAGAACATCGTCGTCGTCAAGGAGGGCCAGGAGGTGCCCAAGGGCGGCGACAGCGAAGTCCGTGAGAAGGCCCCCAGCACCGACGGCGAGTGGTTCGACTACCACATCACGGTGAAGGGCAAACACATCGTCATCAAGGTCAACGGCGAGGTCACCGTCGATTACACCGAGCCCGAAGGCGGAGCCGAGTCGCCCGGTTTCGCGGGGCGCCGCCTCGGCGAAGGCACTTTCGGCATCCAGGCTCACGACCCCGACAGCGAGGTCCACTACGAGCGTTTCGCGGTGAAACCCCTCTGAGCCCCGACCCCGCGGGCCGGCATGGCGCGGGGTCCGGAAATCCCCGCATTTTCCGTTTGTCATTCCCGGACGCCCGGTTAAATTCTCCCCCCTTGCCGGATCGGGCCTGCCCGTCCGGCCAAGCCGTGGAAAGGCTCGATAGCTCAGTTGGTAGAGCAGCGGATTGAAAATCCGCGTGTCGGCGGTTCGAATCCGCCTCGAGCCACTTTCATAATCAAAGACTTATGACTTTCCCCGGTCTGGGAAAGATTTTTCTTTGCCACTCCTTTGCCACTTTT
>JALRFZ010000182.1 GCA_023253615.1 Verrucomicrobiales bacterium
ACGGATCCAATCCATCGACCCCGGAATCTCTACAAATCCGTGTTCATCAGTGCTCATCCGTGGTCAAAAACCAAATTCAAGAAGGCTAGACCACGAATGCCGCCTCTGCTGAACACCATTTTCGTGACGCCGCGAAAATGATATCGAAGGATCCCCTCATTGACTCGCGCCCCCGCTCGTGACACCCTGCCGGGACCACCGACCCCTCCCGCGCATGGAGCCCGAGAAAACGAGCCCTTTTCCTCATCCCTCCGTCATTGCAGCTCGGGAAGCCTTGAAGAATCGCCCGCGCCCGCTCCTCGAATGCATCGAAGAGCAAATCCTTGAGGCCCAAGCCTGGCAACGGCGGCAAACGGAGGGCCGATCGACGACCTCCCGTCCCCCGACCCGCCTGCCCCATCCCGACGACCTCGCCGCCCGCGCCGCTCTGGCAAAGCGCCCGCCCGCGTCCTTAGAGCAGGTAATGATCCAGGCCAAAGCTTCGGAGGAATGGCGGAAGCGTCAGTCGGATGGCAAATCCGAATCCTGACCTATCGCGTTTTGCCGCGCACCGCCGCCTTGAAGGTCGATCACAAGAGTGACACCTCTTTCTCCCTGAACACTGAACACTGAACACTTGCAAACCTCCCCCAATCCCTGGCTCGGCCGCCTCGGCAACTTGAACGTCTCCCGATCCGAGAGCCGCGGCCCCGCTCCGCACAAGCCGCTCCTGCTTCTCACGGTGATGGACCAGATCGAGGCCGGGGAAGTTGGTCCGGACGGTCTCGTCCACTACGACGTGCGCCTCGTCTCGCGCTTCCGCGATTATTGGGAACTCGTCCTCGACCGTCGGCGGAATTCCCCCGACATCGCGATGCCCTTTCACGCTCTCGGCAGTGAACGCGACCGGGTCTGGGAGCGGCTGACCGTCGATGGCGCACCGTCCCACGCCAAACTCACTTCGCGGCTCGCCCGCCTCGATCCCGAGCTGTTCCGACATCTTCAGGACGCGTCCTTTCGCCACGACGCACGGCGCACCCTCGTATCGATCTACTTCACGCCTCGGGAGCAGGTCATGCTCTGCGCCCGGCTCCGATTGCCCCTGCCCGCCACCGGCGAGATCGAAGCGCTCCGTCGTGACGCCGAGACCTTCAAGGCGAGCCAGCGCAAGGGCCGCGACAGCCGCTTCAAAAGCGAGGTCCTCGGAGGTTATCACTACACCTGCGCCCTCACCGGTTACCGGCTCGAGACCGAGACGAGTTCCCTTGTCCAGGCCGCGCACATTCATCAGCACGCCCGCAGCGGCAACGACGATCCGCGGAATGGGCTGGCCCTGACGCCCGACGCGCACTGGATGTTTGATGCGGGACTCTGGACCGCGGTGCCGAAGGGGGATTCGTATGTAGTGGAGGTGGCAAAAGGACGGTTCGAAGAGGGTTCAGTCGATGGGCGGACCCTGTTGGAGCGTGAAGGAATGCCACTGGTGTTTGATCCGCGAGCAAGATTGCGGCCTGGCGTGGAGTTTTTGGCGTGGCATGGACGGAGCGTCTTCAAGACGGCGAGGTAGGTGATATTTATCGCAATACGTCAACCATCGTCCCCAGAATCGGAAACTCGATCTCGTCTTTCTCGACCCAGATCGCTTCGTATTCGGGATTATCAGATTCGAAAATCCAATGTTCAGGTTCTTCACGGAAGCGCTTGATCGCTTCCGCGCCCGGATTCCCGCGTCCAAATTCGGGCAGATTCGCGATGACGATTTCACCTTGGCGGCGCGGAGTGCGGTGGTATTCGAAGACGACGAGATCTCCGAAGTGCAGCGTCGGCTCCATGGAATCGCCGGAGACTCGGACGACGAAGCGGCGTTCCTTTGCGAGGCGTTCCG
>JALRFZ010000215.1 GCA_023253615.1 Verrucomicrobiales bacterium
ACACGCATTCCAGCGTGTCGGCGATTCCGCACAAGGAGTCGGGCATCGACTATCGCAGCCTCGTCATCTCCCGCGTGGTGGATGGCGTGAAGCGCGCCCTGAACCGTCTCGAACCGGCCCGCATCGCCTGGGGCACCGGCGCGCTGCCGCAATGGGTCGGCAATCGCCGCTGGATCTTGAAGGAAGGTGTGACGAATCCGAATCCCTTTGGCGGGAAAGATCGCGCCGTGATGAACCCGGGCAGCATGCTCATTCCCCGCTTTGAAGGTCCGGCCGGACCCACGAATCCCGAGGTCTACTGCCTCTCGGTGCAGGCCGTCGACGGGCGCCAGATCGCGCTCATGGCCAACTACTGGCTGCACTACGTGGGCGGTGTGAACCGCGAGGACTTGTCGGCGGACTACTTCGGTGAATTCTGCAGACTCGTCGAAGAGGCGCTGGGTGCGCCCTGTGTCGGCATCCTCGCCAATGGTCCCTGCGGCGACGTCAACAGCAACGACTACAGCGGCAAAACGCCCGCGGTGAAATACGAGCCCTACGAGAAAATCGCCCTCGTCGCCGGGGACCTGACGCGCGAGGTCCTGCGCGTCCACAAGTCGCTCACCTATCAGGATTGGGTGCCGCTCAGCGCCGCGGCGAAAGATCTGGAGCTCGCCGTGCGCCGTCCCACCCCCGAGCAGATCGAATGGGCCGAGGGCGTTCTCGCCAAGCCGAAGGATGCTGCTCCTGTCCATCGTCTGGAGCAGCCCTACGCCCAGCGCGTCATGGATGCGCAAAAGGCAAAGCCCGGCACGATCCAAGCGTACCTCCAGGCCTTCCGCATCGGAGACCTCGGCATCACCTCCATCCCCTTCGAGGTTTTCACCGAAACGGGCCTCGAAATCAAAGCGAAGAGCCCTTTCAAGGACACCTTCACCATCGAGCTCGCCAACGGCAGTCACGGCTATCTGCCCACGCCGAAGCAACTCGACCTCGGCGGCTACGAAACCTGGCTCGGCACCAATCGCGTCGAGCGCGAGGCCTCCGAAAAGATCACCGCTCTCGCCCTCGAGTTGCTCAGCGGTCTCCACGCCGTTCGGTGAGAGGCCTGGGAGGTGTACGATGGGCTGATCGAAAGCATCCGAAGTCGAGCCGGAAGATCGCGTCCGAATCCCTGCCCCGGGGCCGTCACCGTGAACGAAGGTCGCACCATCGTCCGGGTCCGCATGCAGTCCCAACCCGCGCGAGTTCGTGGAACCTGTCCGTTCCGAATCCGGGACCAGCCCCTCAGTCCCGCAAAGGGCTACGCCAACTCAGCCCGTTCCTGATTGGTGGCAGCGGGCCGATCGACAATAATTCAGATCACTCCTTCCCGCTCTGCGACTGGCGAGGCTCTTTCCGCTTCAAGAGCCAGACGCCGGAGAGACCGTAAATGACGAGACCTACTGCGAGAATCAAGTGATGAAACTTGAAGCCAACGGCGCTCTCTTCCGTACCGAAAAGAATCGCCAGTTGAACGGACCCGACACCGAACCCGATCGTTAGAGCGAGCAATCGTCGGGCGAGTGAATTTCCCCACAACGTTAGGAGGCAGCCGATGATCAGCAGGGCAACTAAATCGGTGCCGCGGAGAAACCCGTAGAATACCCGCTCCGATGGGACCACGATGCCGAACCACAAAGGCCGATAAAGCGCGATGAGAAACAGAATCAAGATCACGGTCAGCAGGTTCCGCTTCCAGGGCGCAATGAAGTGGATGTCCATTTTCTAAATCACCCGCTATTCCCCACCATGGTATGGAAATCCGAATCCACCAAATGGGCGGTAGGTGAATTCACAGAGACAGGTTATCAGCCGACCAATCAATCCCGATTTTGACGATGATCAACTGCCGTCTTTGGCGTTCTCTCGCCCATTCCACCATACAAAATTCATGTCGACGGATCCATCGAGCGATCCAGCCCGGATTCGGCAAACCGGAATCGCTGCCATCTTTTTGGCATGGTGAGTTCGACAACCAAATCCACGACGCTCGGTAGGCAAGGCTAGCTTTTGTGGAGCCTGTTCCATCCGAATTCACGTCGAACCTGTCCCTTCCGAATTGTCCCTTCCGAATTCAGGACCAGTCTCGAACGGCACGGAAATAAGCCGGCTTGTCGTGGAACGACCAATCACCGAGCAGGACAGGGGTGTCCAGCCTCCTCAAGCGCTGTCGCGAGGAGAGGGCGCCGTTCTCCGCGCAGGTAGTAAGGCCTGTCCGATCGATGGTCTTATTTCCGTGCCATTCGGACCAGTCCCTCAGTCCTGCAAAGGATTACGCCACCGTAGCCCGTCAAAGCGGGCGAAATCCGAATCCGTGGAGTGGACGGTCGCGCGATACTCCCGCGCGAGTGCCGCGATGTGGGCATCGGTGGTGAGATTCCCCGCCACTCCGACCCGGCCTACCTCGGCGAGAAACGCCTCCAGGTGGTCTTCGGAATAGAGAAGGAGCCGAACGTGGGGATGGGGGAACCACGATTCGATGATTTCGATGCTGCGTTCGACCTCAAGAGGTGCCTCGAGTACTCTCGGCGAGGTCGTCAGCCGCAGGAACGCCATCGCCACCGCCAAGGGGATGCCCACCCTCTCCTGGCCACTCAAGAGCCCGAACCACCAGCGCTTTGCCGCCTCATGCTCGGGATCCGCCTCATTGTGGGCGTAGATGAGGAGGTTGGCGTCGGGAACAATCATGCCTTTCCGCGAGCCTCCCCCTGCCTCGAAACGAAGATATCGGTTTCCAATTCGTCGCCGAGGTGCTGGAGCCGCTGACGGTCAACCCCTCCTCGATAGGAGGACCGGAAAGTCGGAAGCTGGACTTTGCCGCTCTTCTTCGAAGGCGGACGAGGGGCGAGCCCCTCCCGGATGGCATCGTTCAGCACCTGCTTGAAGCTGCTTCCCCGCTCCGCAATGGCTTTCCTCAACAACGCCTCGGCATCGGGGTCCAAAGTCACGGTCGTTCGCATCATGATAGCGTGATGCCGATTTCTTTGCTGTCAAGACATCACACGACGACCGCCATACACTGCGCCCCGTGCGCCCTCACTTCCGGGCTTGCCCCGGCCTGCCCGCTTCCCTACACTGCCGGAGCCGGGATCCCCATGAGCAAGCGATTCTCCATCGGATGGTTCATCCTCACCTGCAGCCTGCTGTGGGCCGGAGGCTTGCACGCCCAAAGTCCGCTTGAAGATCTGGAGATGACCTGCCGCGCCGCTGTCGCCCGCGCCGAGGCGCCGGAACGCGATCTCCTCGCCGCTCGCTGAGAGAAAAACGGGCATTTTTGACCCCTTCCCTTTGACATGAACTCAGACCCCTTGCCTGCCCTCAGAAAAATTCCCGCGATCCTTTTGTCCGGCTTCGCACCCGGCCTCCTGACCGCGCTCATGGCGGCTCCTCCGGCCCCCGAAGCCCGGGCGCTCCGCGAAGGGGTCAGCATCGAGATGATCGCCGAACATCCTGCCGTGGTCACTCCAATCGGCCTCGACGTGGACCCGCAGGGAAAGGTCTGGCTCGTCGCCTCGCACACCCACGAAACGCCGAAAGATTACGAGGGGCCGGACCGCGACGAGGTGCTCGTGTTCGACTCCGACGGCAAACGCACCGTCTTCTACAACCAGACGGTCCACACCATGGATCTGGAGCTGGGACGGGACGGGTGGGTCTATCTCGCCGAACGCGGCCGCATCCTGCGCATCCGGGACACGGACGGCGACGGCCGGGCCGACCAGGAGGAAACGGTGGCGAAACTGGAATCCGAGGAAGACTACCCGCACAACGGCATGGCGGGGCTCGCGTGGCATCCCGACGGCGATCTGATCTTCGGGCTCGGCGAAAATTTCGCCAAACCCTGGTCTCTCAAGGGATCCGACGGCAGCACCCACGCGGGACGCGCCGAGGGCGGCATCTTCCGCTCCTCCGCCGACGGCTCCAGGCTGCGCTGGATCGCCTGCGGAGTCTGGAACCCCTTCGGCATCTGTGTGCGCGAGGATGGAGAGATCTTCGCCGTGGACAACGACCCCGGCGAGCGTCCCCCCTGTCGCCTGCTTCACATCGTCGACGGCGGCGACTACGGATACCGCCGGCACTACGGCGGAGAGGCGCATCACCCATTTGTCGGATGGAACGGCGAGTTGCGCGCTTCCCTTCCCATGGTCAACCCCTCGGGCGAGGCCCCCTGCGCCGTCCTGCCGCTGGGTCGCGGCATGCTCATCCCGTCGTGGGGTGATCACCGCATCGACTTCTTTCCCCTCGTGCCCCGCGGAGCCAGCTACCAGGCGGAGACCCGCATCCCCCTGGTGCAGGGCTCCTTCTTTTTCCGTCCCACCTGCCTCGCAAAAGACCCATCCCGGAAAGACCCTGACAAACACACCTGGTACTTCACCGACTGGGTCGATGGACGTTATCCCGTGCACGGCTTCGGTCGGCTTTGGAAAATGGAGATCGACCTGACCAAGGCGGACTGGCTGGGGCCGCTCGAGCTGGAGAAACCGACCGAGGAGGCCCTGCTCGCCCGGGACATCCGCGCCAAGGCGCAGGAGTTGTCCGAGGACGACCTTTTCAAGCTGGCCGCCCACGAGGATGCCTTCATCGCACGAGCCGCCCTCGTCCGCCTGGCCGATGAGGCCGCGCTCCGCTGGACTCCCGAAGCGTTTTCCCGTCTTTCCCCGGAACGCCGAGTCCTCTCCGTCCTTGCCCTATCCTCCTCGCAAGTGGATCCCATTCCCTGGATCGGAGCCCTCCTTCAGGATCCCGATCCGGTCGTGAATTTCGAAGGGCTGCGCTGGTTTTCCCACCGCGAGACCCGTGAGGCCCTCACCGGCGTGAAGGAGTTCCTGAGCCGGAGCGATCTCGACTTCGAAGCCTTCGAGGCCGCCATTGCCGCCCACAACACCCTCTCGGGAGTTCCCGAGCAGGGCGTCCGCAATCGCGAACTCCTTCTCGACCGCATCCGCGACAAAAACAGCACCCCGTCGTTGCGTGCCTTCGCGCTGCGTCTGCTGCCGGCGCAGGACTGGCGTCCCCGCGAATCGGGACCCGTGAGCCGGGT
>JALRFZ010000282.1 GCA_023253615.1 Verrucomicrobiales bacterium
CCCCCCGGGGGATCGCCACCTCGGCGCCCTTCTCCTAGATGGCCGCGGTCATCGCCTTCTCCTCGGCCTCCATCGGCTCGATGAGGCGCACCAGCGTTCGCAGCCGCTCGACGACCCAGGCGGGGGCTTCCTCGCCGACGAGCCGCCAGGTCCTGCCCGTCCACCACTTGCCGGTGACGTGGATGCCGTGCGAGGCCAGGAGACTTCGTCCCATCGCCTGGAGGCGCTGGCGCTCGCGCACGATCTGCTGGCGCTGCCGGGTGAAGGCCTGGTCGCGCTCCTCCTCCTCGCTGGGCACGCGCACGATGCTGAGGTCGACGGCGCGACGCCGCAGCCCGTCCAGAAGATGACCTTCGACTGGCTGCTGCGCTTCGTCGCCAAGCAGCAGGGCCTCGCCCGCGAGGTGTCGGGCGACGTAGAACCACTCGTGTTGCGCCATAAGAAAATGACACCGGAGCGTTTTTCCTAATCTCGGTCGTTGCGCCATAATTCATGACACCAGACGATACAGGCTTGAGTGCCCGCTCTCGTACGGCAGCAGCGTAGGCGCAGGGAGCGTAGCGACCGGAGCCTACGCTGCTGCCGTACGAGAGGCCGCCGGGGGCTCCCCGGCCTTCAGGACTGCAGGGTCTAGTTCTTCGTCCGCTTGCTCGCCGAAGACTTCCCTCAGGCCCCGCTCGATCGCCTCGGCCAAATGCAGCGGGTTGAGCCTCTTGTGCTCTTCCTGCAGAGCACCGCACTGCTCGGAGCTGAGCTTCCCACTCTTCATCAGTCGCTCGTAGGGCGTCGCGGCCTGGTCATAGCGCTTCTTCCAGCGCCCCTCCACCCGTGTCTTCTCCACCAGCTTCATCACCGGGATAAAGTGGTTACGCAGCGGCATCCACGCCTCGCGATAGAGGCGGTTCATGGCCTCCACCTGCTCGATCTCCCCGATCCTTCCGTAACCCAGCAGCTGCCTCACATGAGTGAAGTTCTTTTGCTCCACATGCGCCTGGTCGTTTTTCTTATACGGACGCGAGCGCGTCCAATGCACCTTTCTCCCGGTAAGCCAAGCTTCGAGCACTTCGTTCAAAAACTCGCTGCCGTTGTCGCTGTCGAATCCCTTGAGAGCAAAGGGCAGGTCTTCCTCGACAAGATCCAGGCCCCGGACCACTCCTCCCGCACTCAAACACCAAATGCCGTGGAGCACGGTCCAGCCACTGTGGATGTCGGTAAGCGTCAGGGTGTGGGCAAAGTCTCCGCGACTCGAACCGCCGCCGTGACTGACGGTGTCGGCCTCCATCCATCCCGGCTCCGCGACCTCCCACGGGCCGCACCGCACCGGTACCTGCTCCTTGAGCCGATGGCTGCGGCGACCGGTGCGCCGCCCGCGTCCAGCACTTTCGAGGCGGTATGGAGCGGTGAACCGATCCAACTGGCGGATGCTGACGCCGAGCACGTTCTCCCGCAGGGGCTTTTCAAGCTTGCCATGGTCCTCCTCCCAAAAGGGCAGCCAGTGCGGCAAAATCGCCTTGAGATGGAGGCTGCACGGGTATTCGGAGAGCCTCCAGATGGCCACGACCACCTCGGTCACCAAGGGCTCATACTTGGGTTGTCTGCCGCGCTTCTTGGCCTGCCGGCCAAGCGAAACCAGGCCATTGAGCGCCTTGATGGCGTGCTTCCGGTCCCACCCAAGAGTCTCGCAGATCTCGTCGAGCATCCGGCTTTTGCCTTTGCGATCTCGTTTAGGATACCGGCTGCGACACCACTCAAGAAACTCCTCCTTGCTTCGCTTGCTCATGACACTCTCGGGCTGTTTCATCCCGGTGTCATTCTTTCTGGCGCAACGACCTTCAAGGCCATTCGCCGAAAATCTCTCCCGGTGTCATTCTATTTGGCGCAATGCGCAACCACTTCCACCTCCTGATCGAAGTGCCGGAACGTGAGTCGATCCCGCCGCTGACCTCGGAATCCCTCCTTGAAATGCTTCCGCTGCTCTATGACCGCGCCTCGGTCGAAACGGTGGTCGCGCAGATCGCTCTGATGAGAAAGAGCGGCGACTCCGCGGGGGAACAGGCCCTTCTCGATCGGTTCGAACGTCGTCGCGGCGACCTTTCGGTATTCCTCAAAGAACTCAAACAACGGGTCTCGATTTTCATGAACAAACGCCTCGGACGCACCGGAACGCTGTGGGAAAGCCGGTTCAAAAGTCTCCTGGTCGAGGGCGGAGAAAACGCGCTGCTGACGGTCGCCGCCTACATCGATCTCAACCCGGTGCGCGCCGGCCTGGCCACCCTCCCGGAAGACTATCGCTGGAGCGGCTACGGCGAAGCAATGGGGACGGGCAAAGGCAGCCAATCCGCCCGGGACGGGCTGGGCTCGATCCAGCACGAAGCTCTCGAGACTCCAGGCCGAAAGGACTGCCTGCCTCGATGGCAGGTGACTCTGGAGCGCTACCGCCGCCTCCTTTACCTCGATGGCGTGGAAAGGCCGGCATCCACGGAGTCAGGCGCATGCTCCCGGAAGGGAATTCCCGCGGAGCTTGCGGAAGAGGTGGCCGAAGGCAAGGCCTCGCCATCCCTCACGGAGATTCTGCGAATGAAGGTTCGCTACTTCTGCGACGGAGCGGTCCTGGGATCGGCGGCTTTCGTGGAGAAAACGTTCCAGTCGCTCAAGGCGGAGGGTCGGGTCGGGGCCAAAAGACGGACGGGTTCCCGCCGGCTCCGCGGAGCGGACTGGGGAGAACTCCGGGTCCTGCGCGATCTCCGGGTCAGGGTGATCGTCAACCCGATGGAATGAGGATCCCCGGGGAACGCCCGTGAGATCGCCGGAAGAGGGACCTCGACGTAAACCCGGGTGAAAAACCCGTCACCCCCGCTCCGAAATCGGCGTGATCGGCTGGTCGGTCGTCGGACCGGTATAGAGCGTGAGGGGACGATACAGCCGGTTGTCGTCGAGCTGCTCGAGGACCTGGGCGGTCCAGCCGGCAGCGCGGGCGATGGCGAAGATCGGCGTGAATAGATCGGTCGGGATGCCGAGCGAATAATAGACGGTGGCGGAGTAGAAATCGACGTTCGCGTTGAGATCCTTCCGCTCCTTCATGAGCTGGGCGATGCGCTCGGACATGTCGATCCATTTGCTCTCGCCGAGCTCCTTCGTCAACTTGATGGCCATCTTCCGCAGGAAGGGAGCGCGCGGGTCGAGCACCTTGTAGACGCGGTGACCGATACCCATGATCTTCTTTTTGTGGGCGAGGGCGTCGTCGATGAAGGCATCCACCTTGTCGAGGCTGCCGATTTCCTGCAGCATGTGGATGACGCCCTCATTGGCACCGCCGTGGAGCGGCCCCTTCAAGGTTCCGATTGCCGAAGTGATCGCGGAGTAAAGATCCGAAAGCGTCGCGATGGTGACGCGGGCGCTGAAGGTCGAGGCATTCATGCCGTGGTCGGCGTGAAGCGTGTAGGCGGCATCGAGGGTGCGGGTCGCCTCTTCGCCCGGCTCCTGCCCGTTCATGAGATAGAGGAAATATCCGGCCTCGGAGAGATCATCCCGCACCGGCATGAGTTCGAGCCCCTGACGGGCGCGGTGGAAATGCGCGACCATCATGGGCATCGTGGCGCAGATGGCCATGGCGCGATCTTCGTTGAGCGGACGATCCTGGTCTCCGCCGCGATGATCGTAAAGACCGAGCATGCTGACGCCGGTACGCAGCACATCCATCGGCGAGGCGTCCTTGGGAGCGGACTTGAGGAAATCGATGACCCCCTGGGGGAGGTGGCGGTGCGAACGAAGATTCTTCGTGAAACCGTCGAGCTGGGATTGCGTCGGCAACTGGCGGCGGTGCAACAGATACATCACTTC
>JALRFZ010000303.1 GCA_023253615.1 Verrucomicrobiales bacterium
GGAACCCGCGGGCGCGCTCGAGCTTGCGGTAGGAGCGCAGCAGGGTCCAGAAGTCGCGGTTGTGGCCACCGACGAGCAGGTGGGCGAGCTCGTGGAGGATGACGTAGTCGACGACATAGGTCGGCATGCCCTGGAGCCGGTCGGAGCGCGACGCCGCCCGATGCCCGGACAGGAAAAGAGTCGCCCACGCTTTTTCGGCAGGTCATCTTTCATGCAGGACCAAAAATGAATGCCTCGATTCTCATTGCGACCTTTCGGAGAAGCGCTTCCTTGCGGATCACGCTGCAGTCTCTGGCGGAACAGCTACCGGTCGCTGAAGCGGAAAACTGGGAAGTGATCGTCGTCGATAATGAAGTTGCCGGGTCGACGGCGGCGCTCTGCGCGGAACCCTGGCCGTTCGCTGTCCGCTATGTCCCCGAACCGCGTCTTGGAAAATCGCATGCATTGAACACGGGGCTGAGGGAGGTGCGAGGGCGATGGGTGCTCCTTACGGATGACGACGTGTCCCTGGGGCCGGATTGGTTACGTGGCTATTTCGAGGCGTTCCGCCGTTATCCCGACGCGGCATTTTTTGGCGGCAGGGTAATCGGTCAGCTTCCCCCCAAGGTGCCTGAATGGGTCGAGGCGAATCCCGGGCACCTGCTCTTTCTTCCACGCTATGAACAGGGGGCCGAGGAGCGTGTCGTGCGTCGCCGCGGTGAACTCTCCTGGTTCATTGGTGCGAACATGGCCTATCGTGCCACGGCACTTGTTGCTGCAGGTGGATTTGATCACCGGGTAGGTCCATCAGGAAATTACCGAATGGCGGGCAGCCGGCATGGTGGAGAGGAGTCCGTGGTCCAGGGAAAACTCCTCGACCTGGGAGCTTATGGCGTCTACCTCCCGCAGGTGGAGGTCTTCCATCGCGATGAACCCGAGCGTCTCACGTTGCGTTACAGCTGGTGGTATTACAAAGGCTATGGCAGGGACGAGGCGCTGCATGGGGTGCTCCCGGAGGAGTGGGGCGGCGGATTGGGAAAGATCCGGCCATTGCTACGGGCGATTGGCGGAGGGGTGGTGCGGATGATCCTTGGTCGGAGCGACCCACGGGTCTGGTACCCGGCCTTCGTCCTCACCGCCTCCGCGCTGGGGGCGTTCCGCGTGCTTGTCCGTGAACGACATCTTCACCTGGGCTCCCGGGGGCCGCAAGACGGTGGGGGCTACGCCCCGACTTAAAGGGAATTGCAGGCGACGTTTCAACCCAAACGCGTGAAAACACGCCGATCATCCGTAAATCCGGCCATGCGCATCGGTATCCACAGCCGCTCACTCCTTCGCAGTCCCCGAAAGGGCTTGGGAAATTACCTTCATTTCCTTTTCGAGGAGATGATCCGGGCAGGGCAGAAGCGACCGTTTTTTCTCTACCATCATGCCGGAGGAGCCGGCGACTTCCCATCGGACCGGGTCACAGGGAGGACCATTTCGGAGTTTCCCTGGCGCTTCCACGGCGGCGAACAGTTCTGGCTCCCGCTGTCCGCTGTCCGGGACCGGATCGACCTGCTGCACTGCCCCGCCAACACCCTTCCGGTCATCCAACCCTGCCCGACGGTGGTGACGGTTCACGACATGATCCTCACCATGTTTGACGAGGGCGAGTCGAGGAACGAACTCTTTTATTGGCGGAAGGTGATGCCGGTCGCACTGCGGAAGGCCGCCCGCATCATCACCGTCTCCGAGTGGTCGCGGCGTGACGTGATCCGCCTTCTCGGGGTGCCGGAAGAGAAGGTCCGCACGATCCACTCCGGCGTGAATCCGTTTTTCGTGCCGTTGCCTCCGGAGTCTCTCGCGGAAGCGAGGGCAAAACATGGCCTACCCGGGAATTACCTGTTTGTCCTGGGTGCCTCTTCACCGAGGAAGAACATCCGACGCGCGGTCGAGGCCTTTATCCGCATGAAGCGCGAAGGGTTCGATCCCAAGCTGGTCATGACCGTGTCCGATGCGGCGTTCCGGACCGAATTGGAAGCAATGTTGGAATCGGCACGGATCCAAGGTGAAGTCGTTTTCCTGCCCCATGTGGACGACGAGACGCTCCGGGTCGCTTACGGCGGTGCGTCGCTCTTCCTCTACCCCAGTCTTTACGAAGGCTTTGGTTTCCCGGTGCTGGAGGCCATGGCATGCGGCACCGCCGTGGTCGTATCCGACGCCGCCGCACTGCCGGAGGTGGCGGGCGAAGCCGCCCTCTACATCCATCCCACGGAAACGGAGAGCCTCATCGAGGCGGTGGGACGGCTCTGCGACGATTCCAGGCTTCGTCGGGAGCTCCGGCTGAAAGGCTTGCAACGCGCCTCCTCCTTCAGTTGGGCTTCCGCCGCCTCAAAAACCCTCGACGTCTACGAGGATTGCCTTGGTTGAGATCGAGCCTGGCAACACCAGGGGCATCCCGGAAAATTGCCCTTGCGAGTATTCCGCAGCGAGCGGCCCGCGATGCGCGCATCACACTCAGACCCTTCCCGCGGCTCGTCAACCTCCCGCACCTTTCACGATCCAACCGAGCAAGCGGAGGCGAAAGAGCGGCTTTTGGTCGAAGTGCTTGCGGTCCGGGAAAACAGGCCAGAGGAGAATCGATCGGGCAAGGTTGCCGACCGCCATGATCGGGTTTGACGTGCCCTGCATCATGGCAAGCTGGTAGTAATGGTAGGACCAGATCTTCAGCCACCAGAAGCGACGCCAGCCCCGCAGGTAGCCTTGCTCTCCGGCTCTCGCGAAGACCAACCGGATGCCGCCATCCTGCTGGCGCCAGTCCCCCGACATGTTGCTGGTGTGGCAACGCTTGGAGGAGAGGACGTCCGGCAGTCGATGGACGCGGTGCCGCGCCGAAACGCGCACCCACAGATCGCGATCCTCACTTGCCCGAAAGGCCGGATCAAATCCCCCGCAATCCTGCAACGTGGCGCGATGTGCGAGCACGATCGGAGCAAAGCGATTCACCAGCAAAAAGTCGAGGGTTGTGCAGTCGAGGGAACGTTTCGCAGGAATCCCGAAAAAAGGCATTGCCTCTCCCTTCTGATCGATCCGCCGGCTGATATGGCCCACCACGGCGGCGGGAGGCCTGAGACG
>JALRFZ010000194.1 GCA_023253615.1 Verrucomicrobiales bacterium
CGCTCGTGTCGAACATGCCCATGCCCCACTTGCCCATGCAGGCCGTCGCGTATCCGGCGGACTTCAGCACCTGCGCGACCGTGATCGTTTCCTCCTGCAACGGCTTCTGGCCCTCGGGTTGGATCTCGCGGTTCGCGCGGACCGGACAATGGCCGGTGTGCAGTCCGGTCATGAGCGAGGCCCGCGATGGCGCGCACACGCTGGTGCCGGAGTAGAGCTGGGGAAAGCGCGTCCCCTCCGCCGCCATGCGGTCGAGGTGCGGCGTCTGGATCCGCTTCTGCCCGTAGCACCCGAGATCGCCCTGGGCGAGGTCGTCGCAAAGGATGAAGATCAGATTCGGCCGCTCCGCCGCCGAGGCACAGGCGGAGAAGACGAGCAGGGCGATGGCGGGCAGGAGTCTCATGGTCGGGAGCATGATCAACACCGGCGTCCATGGCAAGTCTTTGGCGCATCCGCGATCATTGACGCCGCCGCCCGGACCTGCCAAGCTCACCGCATGAATCGACGCCAGTTTGTCCGCTCCTCCATGGTCCTCGCCACCGCCCTGCCCGCCGCCTCCCTCGCCGCCGGGGGAGGATCACGGAAATTCACCCTTGCCCTCACTCCCGGCAGCATCGGCGTCTCCGTGAAGAGCCAGAAGGAGCTGAACGAACTCGCCGCCAAGCACGGCTTTGAATCGGTCGAACCCCGTGGCGAAGAACTCGCCGGCATGGACGCCACCCAACTCGAGGAAACTCTCGCCGATCTCAAGGCCAAAAACCTCGCCTGGGCCGCCGCGGGCCTGCCGGTCGATTTCCGAAAGGACGACACGACTTTCCGTGAGGGGCTCGCCAAGCTGCCCGCCATCGCCGCCGGACTCCAGCGCGCCGGTGCCACCCGCATGGGGACCTGGCTGATGCCGAGCCACGACGAGCTGACCTACAACCAAAACTTCAAACAACACGCCGACCGCCTCCGCGAAATCACGAAGATCCTGAAGGACCACGACCTCCGTCTCGGGCTCGAATACGTCGGCACGCAACTGCTGCTGGTGAAAGGGCGTTATCCTTTCCTCCATACCCTCGCTGAAACCCGCGAGCTGATCGCCGCGATCGGCACCGGCAATGTCGGCCTCGTCCTCGACACCTGGCACTGGTGGACCGCGAACGACACCGTCGAAGACCTTCTTTCACTGAAGAACGAAGACGTCGTCACCGTCGATCTCAACGACGCGCCGAAAGGACTCGAAAAGCGCGACCAGCAGGACAACGCCCGCGAACTCCCCGCCGCCACCGGGATGATCGATGTCGCCAGCTTCGTGAAAGCGCTCATCGAGATCGGCTACGACGGCCCCATCCGCCCCGAGCCCTTCAACAAGGTTCTCAACGAACTCGACAACGAAGCCGCCTGCGCCGCGACGATTGCCGCGATGAAGAAAGCCGTCTCCGCCTGATCATTCGTCATTCGTCATTCGTCATTCGTCATTCGTCATTCGTCATTCGTCATTCGTCATTCTCCACGACATGCGTCCCGCCCTCATCCTCCTCACCATCCTGTCCACGATCGCCTTCTCGATCGCCCAGGTCGCTCCCTACGACCAGGCTCCGCCGGTCGAGCCTCCCTATTACCGTGTCCGCTACGAGGCCTCGACGAAACCGGGCGAATTGATCTTCCCGGTGCAATACACCGTGTGGATTCCCGAAGGCGTGAAGACGATCCGGGGCGTCATCGTCCACCAGCACGGATGCGGCGAAGGATCTTGCAAATCGGGACAAACGGGAGCCTTCGACCTCCATTGGCAGGCTCTCGCGAAGCAGCACGATTGCGCGCTCCTTTCGCCCTCCTACGAACAGCCCGACAAGGCCGACTGCCAGATGTGGTGCGATCCCCGCAACGGATCCGATGCCGCCTTTCAAAAGGCCCTCGCTGATCTCGGCTCTGCGAGCGGACATCCCGAACTCGCGATCGTTCCGTGGGCGCTTTGGGGACACAGCGGCGGCGGTCACTGGAGCGGCGGCATGACCCTTCTCCATCCCGATCGGGTCGCCGCGGTCTGGCTCCGCTCCGGTGTTCCCCTCCTCGAGGTGAATCCTGACAGAGCCACCATCAAGACGCACGTCATCTCCGAAGGTTCCCTCGGCGTTCCCATCATGTGCAATCCCGGCACGAAGGAGGGTGTCACCGTGAAGGAGGGCCGCTTCGCCGGAGTCTGGCCTTCGAACGAGACCTTCTTCACGAAGATGCGGGCGAAGGGCGCGCTCATTGGAGTTGCGGTCGATCCCCTCACCGCCCACGAATGCGGGAACCAGCGCTACCTCGCGATTCCGTGGCTCGACGCGTGCCTCTCCGCCCGCCTTCCGGAGAAGTCCGGCGATCCTCTGAAACCGATGCCCACCGACAAAGCCTGGCATGCCGAATTGCTGGCCACCGAGGCGCTGCCAATCGCGGAGTTCAAAGGCGACAAGACAAAGGCGGTCTGGCTCCCGAACGAAGTGGTCGCAAAACAATGGATGCAGTACGTGACGGACACCGCAGTGACCGACAACACCCCTCCTCCCGCCCCTTCCGCACCGGTGGTGAAGGGCAACGAACTCACCTGGACCGCCGAAGCCGATCTCGAAAGCGGACTCGCGAAGTTTCTCATCGAGCGCGATGGAAAAGTCATCGCGACGGTTCCCGAGGACGGAAAAAATCCCTTTGGCCGACCGATCTTCCAAGGTCTTCAATACAGCGATACTCCTCTCACTCCGCTGGTGGAAATGCGCCATACCGATGAGACGGCCGAGGCGGGGAAAAGTCACGCGTATCGGATCATCGCGGAGAATACGGTCGGCTTGCAGTCGAAGTGATCGAATCTTTCTGCGCTTACCCGCTGACGCGTCCGAGGAGCACAAGAGTAAGGAGACGGAACACTCTTGTCCCGCCGGTTTTCAACACTGGACACCACGCGCCCCCTCGCTACACTCCGCCCCATGAATCAAGACTGGACCGATCGGATCGTCATCGTCACCGGCGGTGGCGGGGGCATGGGACAAGCCGCCGCGCGCCGCTTCGCCGCGGCCGGAGCGAAGACCTTCGTCTTCGGTCGCACCCTGGAATCGCTCCAGGAAGCCGCGGCCTCCTCTCCCCACATCGTTCCCGTGATCTGCGACGTGGCCGATCCTGACAGTGTCACCAACGCCCTTGCCGAAGTCCTTTCCCACGGCGTACCCGACGCCCTCATCCACACCGCCGGCATCAACACGCCGGACCGCTTCATGGCCCACGAGGATCCCGCCCGCATCGCCTCGCACCAGGCCTGGCAGCGGGTCATGGACATCAACGTCATCGGTGTCGCGAACATGATCCAGGCCGTCGCCAAACCGATGGCGGAAAACGGGGGCGGCCGCATCGTCGTCGTTTCCTCGACCGCCGGGCACGGCTTCGATTCCTTCGCCGGCGTGCCCTACACCGCCAGCAAGTGGGCCGTACACGGGCTCCTCTTCACCGCGCGCCCCCAGCTCGCCGCCCACGGCATCGTCATCTCCGAATACGCGCCCGGCGAGGCCTACACGCCCCTCGTGGAGAAACGCCCCGTCCGCCCGACCGCAGAACATTGCGAGGCGATGATCCAGAGCGACGACTGCGCCGAGACCCTCTTCTACATGGCCTCGCAGCCCCACAGCATGAGCGTCATCCAGCTCCCCGTCTACCAGCCCTTCGGCGGCATGCCGCCGCAGATCACCGCTCCGTGGCTGGCAGGATTGGAGATCCGGCCGAAGTGAGCGCCCTCCCAGGGTTCACCTCCCGGCCCTGACAAACTCCTCTTCGGTAAGGATGCCGTCTCCGTCCTTGTCGAAGGTCGGGAACCGTCGGAGCCCTTCCTGCTCGTCGGGGAAGCGATGCAGGTATTCCTCGAGCGTCAGCCTGCCGTCGCCGCTCGTGTCCTTCTGTTTGAAGATCGTCTTGCGATCCGACTTCGGTGCTTCCTTGCCCGTCACCGCTTTCGGAACTCCCGTGCCCCGCGAATCCAGCGGCAAGCCCGACGCGGCCACGGCATCCCGGGCCGGGCTCGGCGGCAAGGTCTTCACCCAGGCGAGGGCTTTTTCGCTCAACGACTTCACCAAGTCCGGCTCCTTCGCGGCGAGATCGGTGTTTTCACCCGGATCATTGGGGATGTGATAGAGCTGCGCGCTCCCGCCCTGGTGATCGAGAAAGAGCTTCCAGTCCCCGTCGCGGATCGCGAGGGCGGGCGGGACGTAGCCGTCCCCGGATCCCTGCACCGTGAAGAGCCACTCCCAATACAGCGCGCTCTCCCTCGGCTTCGCCTCACCGCCAAGCCATGGCGCGCTCAAGTCCTCGCCATCGGGCTTCAGTGTCGCCGGCACCTCGACCTTCGCGAGCGAACAGATCGTGGGAAGAAAATCGACCGCACCGACCACGCTCGTTTCGTCCACGCGCCCCGCGGGCACCTTGCCGGGCCAACGCACCAAGCCGAAAGTGCGGATGCCGCCCTCGTACATGCTCCGCTTCCTCCCCCGCAAAGGTCCGGGACTGCCCACCCCGCCATTGGCCGCATTGCTGATCCGGTAATCCTCGGGCCCGTTGTCGCTCGAGAAGACGATGATCGTGTTTTCCGCCAGCCCCATTTCATCCAGCGCGTCGAGGAGACGGCCGATCTGCGTGTCGAGATCGGTGAGCGAGGCACAAAAGACCTTCATCTGGCTCCCGGGGTCCTTTGCCTTCGCCAGATACTTTTGCATCCACGGACCAAAAGCCGGGTCGTCGGCCTTCGGCTTCAAATCCGCGTATACCGCGAGTTGTTCCGGCGAAGGATCGAGCTTCGCATGGGGGATCAGGGTCCAGAGATTCACATAGAAGGGTTGATCCCGGTGCTCGCGGATGAAGGCGATCGTGTCATCGACGAAAAGACCCGTCGCCCGCGCCCAGAAACCCGGCTTCCGACGTTCCTCCTCGTAGGTCGCACCGTTCCCCGTGACGATCTTTGCATCGTCGAATCCATAGTCCACCGGAGCCGGTGCCCCGGGGCCCGAACCGAGGTGCCATTTCCCGAAATGCCCCGTGGCATATCCCGCGGACTTCAGCAGATCCGGCAAGGTCGTCACTCCGGCATCGAGCCAGTCCGGCATCGAGCGGGCTTTGTTTTCCGCGGCATCGGAGAGGTGCCCGTGGATGAGGTGCCTCGACGGATAATGAGAGGTCATGAACGCCGTCCGGCTCGGGGAACAGACCGTCGCCGCGACGTAGAATTGCTTGAACCAGGTGCCCTCCTTCGCGAGACGATCGAGATTCGGCGTTTTCACATGGGGATGCCCGGCAAATCCCGCATCTCCCCACCCCTGGTCGTCGGTGAGGATGAAGATGACGTTGGGTCGGCTCTCCGCGGCGGAGGATAACGGACAGAGCCCCAGGTAGGCGAATGCGGGAAGAAGAAGTGACCGGATCATGGCGGGAGTTTGCTTCCGAGAATGCAGAACCGCCCCGCCGATTTCAAGCCCGTCGATCGAAAAGATCTCACTTCGCCGCCGAGACCTCCACGAGGTAATCCACGAGATCATCGATCTGCGATTCCGTCAGGATCGCGCCGATCGGAGGCATGAGGTTCTCCGGGTATCCATCGACGAGGAGCGAGTTCGGTTCGAGAATGGATTCGCGGAAATAGGCCGCGTCGGCCACGACCTCCTTCATGGCACCGTCCGCGGAATCGCGCACCCGCCGCTTCGCCCCGGCGATGCCATGCAGGCTTGGACCGACGAGTTTCGTTCGATCCAGGCTGTGGCAGGCGGCGCAGAAATTCTGGAACAAGACCCGGCCCGCTCCTCCCTCCGAGATGCGGAAATAAGGCTCCGCCCTTCCGATCGCCCCCGCCGGAGCGGGCAACACCTCGCCGGGATTCCCGGCGGGAAGACGGTTGAGCGTGTACCAGAGATCGCCGGTCCAGAGCTGCGCGCCGCCTTCTCCGGCCAGGGATGGCGAGATCCGCACATGGACGACCTCTCCCTCGACGAGACCCGGAATCTCGAGAAAGACCCGTCGATGGTCCGGCGACACCGAGGCCGACCGCACCTCGGCGGCGCGATGCCGCACCTTCTGTCCGCCATAGGTCTGCGTCGCCTGATAGCCCCATTGGGTCACATGATAGGCGGCGGGATCCCAGCCCTGGCCCGCCGCCAAGGGCAGGGTGAATCCGATCTCCAGACCGTTCGAGCGGATCCGGGCATCAAGAGGTTCAAACACCTTCTCGCCCGTGTAACGGATCCGGCTCAGACCGCTCACGCGGTGGATGAATTCCCGATCATTCCCGCGCGCGATGCCACCGGCATAGAGCGTGCCATCATCAGTGAACGCGAAACGGTGGAACAAATGCCGGAATCCCTGTGAAAAGGGGAACACCACCCCCTGCATGACGCCCTCCACTTCCTCGGGCACGGCACGCTGCAATCCTCCGAAAGTCGCATCGCCGAAAATCACCTGTCCCGCGTAGGGCCCCCACGAATCCGGCAGCACGACCGGCTGGGTCGGCGAGGCCGCGATTTCGCCCTGGGGCAGCCACACCGCCGGCGGCGTCGCCTGTGGCCGGTCGAAGGGGTGCCAGGGGGGGATGCTCCGGAAGTTGAAGAAGTCCCCCTCCCTCACCACGACCAGTTTGTTGGCCGGCAGCCATTCCCCCTGGTTGTCGGTGACGAGGATCGATCCATCCGGTCCGAGCCCCATTCCGTCCGGGGTGCGCAGACCACCCGCGACCACCTCCGTCTCGCCCGTATCCACCTGCACGCGCAGGACGCTCCCGCGCAAGGGAGCCTGGTAGTTGTCTTTGCCGCGGGCGGCCATGCCGACACTCGCGGAGAAATAAAGGTGATCATCCCGCACCACCGCCCCGAAGAGATACTCGTGATAGTCCATCGTGCAGGGCCAGTCGTGCGAGAGACAACGGTAGGTCTCGAAAAGACCATCCCCGTCCCCGTCGATCAATTCCGTCGCCTCGTTCTTTTCCGTCACGAAGATCCGCCCCTCGTGGACGGCGAGCCCCATCGGTTCGCTCAGCCCCCGCGCGATCCTCCGAAAAGGTGGCGGCCCGGATTCATCGTTCGCATCGAGGTCGAGGGAAAAAAGGTCCCCGTCCCAGGTCGTGAAGAGGAGTTCGTCTTGCCGGCCCATCGCCATGCCGCTGACGCGAAGGGTGAGCGACTCGTCGCGCAGATCAATCGCATCCAGCGCGGGATGCAAGCCCCCGAGCTTCTCCCCGAAACCCGGCGAGGCATCGGGAGCGGCGATTTCCTCCGGTAGGGCAAGAAGCGAGAGATTGCCGGCCGTCGCGCCTTCGAGAACGAGTTTCCGGAAACGCACGGGATGCGGGTATTTCGTGCCGGAGGGCGGGACGAGGAAGATCAACACCGGCAGGCCCGCCCGAATCTTGAATGTCCCGAGATCGGCGCGCACCCACTCACCTTTCGCCGTCGGGACGACCTCCCAGAAACGGTCGATCCCGTCGAACGACAACTGATAGGCCTGGTTCAACGGTTTTTCGCAGGCATACTCGATCGAGACGCGGACCTCCTCTTCCTCGTTCGCCCTGACATACCAACCAATCGTCGCCCCGCGGCCGCGCGTGATCTCCAGCACGTCGCCGGCATACTCGTTCGGCCCCTTCGCGAAAATCATTGTCGCGGGAAGATCGAGGGTCCGGGAAGACTCCGCCGCGCCGGCGGCGCCAATCACGCAAAGGATGGCGATGATGAAGGGGAAAAAGGGTTTCATGGCAGACTGAGGCGATACCATCCTGATCCCGACAGACCATCGACGGACTTGTCCCCCTCGGTTCGCAGGGTCCATTTTTCCCGGGTTGCTTCCGGGAGGAGCAAAGACTCGCCATCGCCCAGGCCTTCGACCCGCAGTTCCCGCACCACGAGACCGGCCGCCGGGGTGGCGAAGACGACACGCTCGTGAAGCCGCAGCCGCAGATTCTCCCGGCTCAATTCCCAGCTCATTTCAATACCGTCTCCTCCCTGTGTACATCCCAGATAGCGGATCGCCACAGGGTCGGCTCCTTCGGTCCGGCGCCATCGCCACGGCGTTTTCGCCTTGTCCTCGAAGCGGATGTCGCCTTCCGACCGCGCCACGAAATCCGACACGACCAGCCCCTTCTTCCCCTCCGGAGCCACCCAGGCCTTGAAGACCAGCGCTCGTTCGAGATCGTACCCCAGCCAGACCTTTCCACCCTGACAAACCGCCAAGGACCGTGGCACCCCGTCGAGACTGAGGCGGCTGATCAACGCCGGATCGTAGGGAAGCGCTTTTCCGCGTTCCCCGGACCCAACGGAGGCGACCGAGATCCCGAAGAGCAGAAACGAAAGAAGGGAAAAACCGGTCATCGCCGGATGGATCTGCCGTTGCGTGTTCATTTTCCCGAATCAAATACGAACGCCCTCACAAAGCCACCTCCGTCACCCAGATCGCCGAAGCCCCCTTCGACTGTCCGTGATAAAAATAGACCGACCACCGGTTCCCGCCTTCATGCAGCAGCCAGGGATAACCGAGATCCGTGTTCGGGTTATCGGGACCCCCCGGAGGAAACTCGAGCAGGACCCGTTCGCGCTTCCATTCGAGGTGGTCCGCCTGTCCCCTCCAGAGCCAGATGCGGCTGTTCCGTCCCGTCCCCCTCGCCCGTTCCGTCGTCAGCACGAGGAGTTCGCCGGGGTGCCCGGGATTCTCGACCGCGCAAGGAGCGGCCAATCGCGCCGTGGCGGGATTTTCGGCATCGAGACCCGACAGGGTTGTCTCCCAGGTTTGACCCTGATCGATCGACACGCCGACGAACTGGCGTCCCTCCGCCGAGGGTTCATCGAAGACCGCCTTTTTCGTGCTGCGGAAAAATCCGATGAGCTTCCCCTGTGAGGCAATCACGACCGGCTCGACCGCGGGCACCCCGGCGATGCGGCGGGCCTCGCTCCAGGTGCGGCCGTGGTCCTTGGATGCCGCCATCCAGATCCCCTCGGCATGCGGTGCCGATCCGACGCGATAGTGACCGAAGACGACGAGTCCCTCCCCTTTCAACGGGAACACGTTTCCAAATACCGAACCGGTCCGGTTGGGGCCGAGCTTGCCCGTGTCCGTCGGCGTCCAGGTGAGTCCCTCATCCTCCGAGCGCCAACCGAAGATCTGATTCGCCTCGTCACCCGTGTAAGCCATCGCGAGCAGGACGATCGCGCCGTCCTCCGCGATGCCGAGCGCGAGATTGCCGCAGCAGGTGTAATCGAGTCCGGGCCCGAACTCCCGCAGGATCCGGAGATCGGAAAACGTCGCACCGCCGTCGCTCGAGCGGGCCACCGCGGGACATCCTCCTCCGTGATTCCCATGAAAGGTTCCGGCGACACAGGCGAGGATGATGGTGCCCCCCGGCGTGCGCACGACCTTGTTCCACGAGAGATGGGCGTATCGCGGATCCGCGGGTGCCGGCACGGCCATGCGCACGAGCTCGCCCGAGGGATTCCGGGCTTTCCATGCGGCAGTTCCAGCGCCACGTCCGGCCAAGGCGGCCTCGACCGAAGCGACCACCGCCTTCGCGAGGATCGCCGATCCTTCACTCGAATAGTGGACATCGTTCGGAAGCCGAGTCGCAAGGTGGGGCGTGATGACCGCATTGAGATCGTCGATCGCCACCCCGCTCTCTTCCATCACCTTTCGGGCGATCGCATTGTATTCGTCGATGCTGCCGAAACGCCGCGTCGGAGAGATGATGCCGCCATTCGGCACCGGAGTCGTCGTCGCCCAGATCAGGGTCGCTCCGGTGGCATGAAGGCGCTTCACGAGTTCGCGGAGATTCTTCTCATACACCGCGGGCGGGGCGTGTCGCACCCCTTCGGGCGGCAGCTTGGCGTCGTGCAGACCGAAATTGAAATGGACCACGTCCCACTTCCCCTTGCCGAGCCAGGATTCGAGATGATTCAGCGCGTTGCCGGTGGAACTGCAGTTCGTCGGCGGACGGTGCACGTTGGCTTTTCCCTTCAGCGCCTCGCGCACCGGCAGGGTGTAGCCGATCGAGATCGAGTCGCCCAGCAACAGCACCCTCGGGAGACCGGCGATGTCCTCGACGGGGACGAACGAGGGTTCGACCCGCTCTTTCGGATTCGTGGATTGACCGAATCCAGGCAATGCGGCCCCGAACACGAAAACCGGCAAAAGGAAGCGTACGAAAAATCCCGGGTACATCGCTCAGCGAAACGCCGGATCCTCACGCGATCAACTCCCCGATCACGGTCCCCCCGAACTGGCTGAGCTGCTTGAATCGGCCGCCGTGGTAGAAGGTGAGCTTGTTGTCGTCCAACCCCAACAAACGCAGCAGGGTCACGTGGAAATCGCGGACGTGCGCCTTGCCATCGACCGCCTCCATGCCCAGCTCGTCGGTCGCACCAATGGTGTGACCGGCCTTGCACCCACCGCCGGCGAGCCAGATCGTCATGGCGTTGGGATTGTGGTCGCGTCCGTAGGCGGTGCCGCCGCGGACCCCGTTGTCGGGAGTGCGGCCGAATTCGCCGCACCAGACGATGAGCGTAGACTCGAGCAGTCCGCGTTCCTTCAGATCGGCGATCAGCGCGGCGATAGGCTGATCGACGCCCGCGACGAGATTGCCGTGGGCGCGCTCGATGTAATCGTGGCTGTCCCACGATCCGTGATAGAGCTGCACGAAACGCACGCCCTTTTCGACGAGCTTTCGCGCGAGGAGACACTTTCGTCCAAAGGCATCGGTCGTGGCCTTGCCGATCCCGTAGGCTTCCATGGTCTTCTCATTTTCCTTCGAAAGATCAAGCGTCTCGGGCACCTGCATCTGCATGCGGAAAGCGAGCTCGTAGCTGTCCATCCGCGCGGCCAACTCGGCGTGATCGGGATGCTCCGCGGCATGGGCCGCGTTCAAAGAGGCGATGAGGTCGAGATTCTTCCGCTGGTGTTCGCGTGTCACCCCCGCGGGCGGTGAGAGATCGAGAATGGGGGAACCTTTCGGTCGCAGCGGCGTGCCCTGATAGTGAGCCGGGAGGTAGCCGTTGCTCCAGTTCGCCGCCCCGCCCTGGGGATAGCTGACCTCGGGCAGGACGATGAATCCCGGGAGATCCTGGTTCACCGAACCAAGCCCGTAGTTCACCCACGATCCGATCCCCGGATCGCCGCCGAAGCGGTTGCCCGTATTCATCTGATACATCGCGGTCGGGTGATTCACACTGTCGACGGTGCAGCCGCGGTAAAAACAGATCTCGTCCGCGACTTTGGCGAGATGCGACCAGTTCTCCGCCATGTCGGCTCCGCTCTGTCCGGCTTTGATGAACTGGAAAGGGCTCTGCACGTAATAGCGTTTCCCGCTCTCCATCGCCGACTTCTGCTTGCCCTCGCGGACGAATTCCTTGAGATGCATCTTCTCGAGCATCGGCTTCGGATCGAAGGTGTCGATGTGCGAAGGGCCGCCCTCCATCATCAGGAAGATGACGTGTTTCGCCTTCGCCTCGGGGAAATGTCCGGGCTTCGGCGCGAGTGGTCCCGCCTTCGCCTTTTCATCGGCGAGCAAGGCGCTGAAGGCGACGCTCCCGAGCGAGGCGCCGAGACCGTAGACGAAGTCGCGCCGCGTCGGGAGATGCAAGGCGCGGGCACCGGCACAGGGGAAGTAGGGGCGGGTTTTCATGGGTGGGAGAAGAATACTCGAAGGACTTTGTCGAATGGCATCTGCGCCCATCGGCGTCTCATCTGCGGACATCTGCTTTCCCTTCTTTTCAACGCGGATGAGCGCGGATTTCCGCGGATGACCGCGGATATGAATCGGATCGAAACGCCGATGAATTTCGCTGTTGCCTCAATACACATACACAAACTCATTCGCATTCAGCAGCGCGAGACACACGTCCGCGAAGGCCCTCGTCCGCACGTCGCAATCCCCCGGCTGGAGATCGGGGACGAAGTCGGCGTAGGCGTGCAGCCTCTCGTCGAAAGCGAACTTCTCGCCCGTGTTTTCCTCCACCGCCTCGCGGCGCACCGTGAGCGGCGGCTCGAATTCCGGATAGACCGCCTTTTCCTGCAATGGCACCATCGCCCGCCAATGGTCGAGACAGGTCGCGACTTCCTCATCCGTCGCCCTGCGTCCTAACACCAGCAGAAACGCCCGCTCGATCGCCGTCTTCTCATCCTTCGTTTCTTCCAAGACCCGCTTCGCGAGGGCGAGCGCCCGTGCCTGGCTCGCCTGGCTGTTGAAGAGCGCGAAGACCTGCGGGCTCACCGTGCTGGCGTCGCGTCGTTCGCAGGAGAAGTCGGGGGCCGGCGCATTGAAGACCTCCATCGCCGGATCGGCCTGGCCGCGCAATTTCAAGGCATAAAGCGAACGCCGGTGACGCTGCTCCGGTTTCGGATTCGGCACCCAGGCCGAGGCGAATGTGCCCATCACCTGGCGCGGCTGCATCGCCGCCTCCAGATTGATTTCGGGCCGGTTCGGGATGCCGCCGAGAGTGCGGTTGAGTTCCCCCGTCGCCGCGAGCATGGCATCGCGCAGTTCCTCCGCACTGAGCCGGCGCGGTTTGAAAACGGCGTAGGCCTTTTCGAGCTCCTCGCGGCTCAATTGGGAATCCGAGGCATCGATTCGCGAACTCCTCTGATAAGCCTTGCTCGTCATGATGACCCGGTGCAGCGCCTTGAAGCTCCAGCCCGATTCGACAAAGGTCGCCGCGAGCCAGTCGAGCAGCTCGGGATGGGTCGGCTTCTTCCCGGTACTGCCGAAGTTGTTGGGATTGCCGGCGAGCGGTTCGCCGAAATGCCACATCCAGACGCGGTTGACGATGGCCCGCGTCGTGAGCGGATTCCCGGGATGCGCGACCCAGTCGGCGAAGGCGGCGCGACGGCCTTGCGGCGTCTCGGGCAGGACCGTGCCCAACTCCGCCGTGCCGTGTTCCATAGTTCTACACCTTATATATATAACTTTTAAAAGTAAGGGTAAACCCTAGTCTGTATGCTTAGACAGCCCGAAAATCTGCCGTGTCGGGATTTTGGGGGGTAAACCGTATTTCTAGGGGTTGCCGGA